>NZ_JBSFNS010000119.1:0-23232 GCF_053587275.1 Amycolatopsis sp. NPDC003676 | reverse complement strand
CCGAGGGGGGGTCGGCCCCCCGGGGGGTTGTGGGGGGGGGGGGGGGGGGGGGCGGGCGGCCAACCCCGGCTTGCCCGGCGGGGGGGCCGGGCCCCCCCCCCCCCCCCCGCCGTTTCCGTCCCGGAAGCCTCTACTCTCGGTGGACGCTCCGACCGGGTGAGGGACCTGGAAAGCGGAGCCCCTAACCCACGTGGGTTAGCGGCAACGGGTGAGATACGTGAACGCCGCCCGCGCGATTGCTCCGGCCGCATTGCCTCCGCGCCCGGTCGCCGCGCCCGGGGGTTATGCCCTTCGCGCCGCATCTCGCGCCTCGGCGGCACGTGCTATTGCCGCTTCGCCGTTATCCGAGGAGTCGTCGGAAGATCCGCGCAATTCGCCGTCGGCGGCTTACCGGCCGCGCGAATTCGCACCGCACAGACCGCGCTCGCCGGGATTCCCGTCCGGACATCTCCGCGACCGCGCCCAGGCCGGGGCGCAAATCCGTCGGCGTTCCGCCAATCGCCCGAAGATGAAGGCCAGATGAACGCGGGAGAAAACCCGAACCCCATTCGGCTGCGGAAGCGCCGTCGTGCGGCGATAAAGTGCGGGAAATGTTCGAGGCCGCCCGGCGCTTGCGGTTTTCGCTGCGCCGAGCGGCCTCGTCTCCCCGGTCCCCACCGGTAGGACAAGTATGGCGGCGATTGATCTTCCCGCGCCAGTCGTCTCACTCGATCGTGGTGCACAGCACTCGGGTGCAGTGGGTACCTGTCCTGCGACCCGGTGCGACAGGACGGTGCCGGAATCCACGTCGAACCGCGGCGAAGGGAGCCAGCGTGGGTGAACAACTCAAGGACGGACTCGGACAGGCCTGGAATCTAGTGGCCACGTTCGTCCCGAAACTCGTGGGTTTTCTGATCATCCTCTTGATCGGCTGGCTGATCGCGAAAGCCCTGTCCAAAGCCCTCGGGCTCGTTCTCGGAAAACTCGGTTTCACGCGGCTGGTCGAGAAGACCGGGCTGACCGGAATGGTGAAGGGCGCGAATCTCGACGCCACCACGGTGCTCGTGAAACTCGTCTACTACTTCATTCTGCTGATCGCGCTGCAGCTCGCGTTCGGGGTGTTCGGGCAGTCGAACCCGGTGAGCCAGCTGCTGAACGACATCATCGCGTTCCTGCCGAGGATCCTGGTCGCGGTGGTGCTGATCATCGTGGCCGCGGCGATCGCGAAGGTCGTGCGGGACGTCGTCTCCGGAGCGCTTTCGGGCCGTCCGGCCGGACGGCTGATCAGCACGGTCGCGTACTGGCTCGTGATGGCGTTCGGCATCATCGCGGCGCTGGGCCAGGTGAACATCGCGACGTCGGTGACCGGTCCGGTGCTCATCGCGGTGCTGGCGACCGCGGGCGGCGTGATCGTCGTCGGCTTCGGCGGCGGCCTGATCAAGCCCGCCCAGGAGCGGTGGGGCGGCTGGCTGGCCAACCTGCAGGGCCAGGTCGGCTCGGGCTCCGGCGACGGCTCGCGGGGTCCCGGCCAGGTGAGCGGGCAGCACGCGCACGCCGGGCAGACCCGGACGCAGAACTACCCGCAGTCCCAGTCGGGCAGCCTTCCGCAGCCGAGCGAGCAGACCCGGCAGACGCCCGCGGACGGCGGCCGCCCGCCGGAGCCGCCGACCCCGCCCGCCGGTTTCGGGCGCGTGGACCGCTGAGCCGGTACCAGCAAGGAGGTTGACGCCGGTGGTTCCACGGACATGCACCGGCGTCCGGCCGTGCTGCTGACCGGATTCGAGTCCGGTCGGTCGCTTCGCTGACGGCCTTCGCCGATCCGCCGGATCGGTGACCAGGGGCCGCGTTGCTTCGGCAGCGCGGCCCCGCGGTCTGCCCCGCGCTCGCGGGGCTTGCTCGGGCGATGGAGGCCCGGTGCCGTCCCGGCGCCGGGCCTCCGCCGTGTCCGGCCCCGGCGTCCACTCAGCGGGACTGTCCGCAGTCTCACATCGGCACGGGAATGGAGGCTCCGTGTTGCATGTTGGGAGGCGTAGATCGGAAGGGGTGCGGACGTGGACTTCCTGTTGCACCACGGCGTGACTGTGTTCGGCCAGTGGATCTCGATCGCGGAGCTGGCCGGGCAGGTGTTCGCGCTCGCGGTCGTGTTCCTCGCGCAGCGGCGGACGCTGTGGACCTGGCCAGTACAGGTCGGCGCGACCGTCCTGCTGTTCTCCGTTTACGTGTCCGCGCATCTCGGCGGACTCGCCGGGCGGCAGGTCGCGATCCTGCTCATCTCGCTTTACGGCTGGTGGGCCTGGAATCGCCGGACCGACCCGGTGTACGGCGTCGTCGTGCGCAAGGGCCGCTGGACCGAGCGGGCCGTGATGCTCGCCGCGTTCGGGCTGGGCACGGTCGCGATGGCGCTGACGCTCCAGGCACTCGACGCCTCGTGGGCGCCGTGGCCGGACGCCGCGATTTTCGTCGGGACGCTCGTCGCGTTCGCCGCGCAGGGCGTCGGGCTCGTGGAGTTCTGGGGCGTGTGGCTGGTGGTCGACGCGATCGGCGTGCCGCTGCAGATCCGCTCCGGCCTGTACTTCTCGGCCGCGATCTATATCGTTTTCGCCGCGCTGGTGGTCCACGGCTGGGTCACCTGGAACCGCTCGGCGCGCACCGCTGTCACCGACGGCAAGACCGTCGCCGCGGCGCGCTGACCTCAAGCGCCGAGCGCGAGCTGCCCGTCCGGGGTCAGCTCGGCCGCCGTCCACTGCCCGACTGCGCCGCCTAGCGCGGACACCGGGCGGACCAGGCCTTCCCGGACCAGGTCGTGCGCGGTCGTCTGGTCGCAGCAGGGCAGGCCGTCGACTCTCAGGTCCGGTTCGCAGCTGCGGGTGAGTTCGGCTCGGCCGGCGGCGATCGCGCGCAGCATCGCCAGCGCGCGGCGGTTCAGCGTGACGGACATGGTCTTCTCCCTCGGATGATCCGAAGGCAGGAGACGTGATGTCGGTCACTGGATACCGGATTACGCCTACTGCACCAATCCCGGCACTGAATGTCCGGGAAGGCCCCTCGACGGAATCAAGGGGCCTTCCCGGACTTCGGGCTCAGCGGAGCGTCGCGTGGGTGGGGCGGAGGTCGTCCACCCGTCGGACCCCGAGCAGCTGCATCGTGCGAATCATCTCGGTGCGCAGGATGTCCACGCAGCGCTGCACGCCGCGCTCGCCGCCGGCCATCAGGCCGTACAGGAACGCGCGGCCGATCAGCACCGCGTTCGCGCCGCGGGCGAGCGCGGCCACGATGTCGCCGCCGGACAGGATCCCGGTGTCCACCCAGACCTCGGCGCTGTCCTGGATCTCGTCCAGCGTCGCGGGCAGCAGCTCGATCGGCGTCGGCGCGCGGTCGAGCTGGCGGCCGCCGTGGTTGGACAGCAGCACCGCGTCCGCGCCGTGTTTCACCACGTCACGCGCGTCGTCGACGTTCTGCACGCCCTTGATCACGAGCTTCCCCGGCCAGGTCTGGCGCACCCAGTCGAGGTCGTCGAAGTTCAGCGTCGGGTCGAAGAGCTTGTCCAGCAGTTCCGCGACGGTGCCGCCGAACCGGTTGAGCGACGCGAAGTTCAGCGGCTCGGTGGTCAGCATGTTGAACCACCACGCCGGGTGCATCGCGCCGTCCACGAACGTCTTCAGCGTGATCGCGGGCGGGATGGTGAGGCCGTTGCGGACGTCGCGCAGCCGCTGGCCCGCGACCGGGGTGTCGACGGTCAGCAGGAGCGTGTCGTACCCGCTTTCCCAAGCGCGATTCATCAGATCTTCGCCCGCGCCGTGGTCGCGCCACACGTACAGCTGGAACCACTTGCGCGCGTCCGGGGCGGCCGCCGCGAGGTCCTCGATCGACGTGGTGCCCATCGTCGAGAGCGCCATCGGCATGTTGTTGCGCTGTGCCACGCGGGCGACCGCGCGCTCGCCCTCGGTCTGCATCATCCGCGTGAACCCGGTGGGCGCGAACGCGAACGGCAGCGCCGAGCGCTTCCCGAGAATCTCCCTGCTGGTGTCCACATCGGACACTCCGCGCAGCACGTTGGGCCGGAATTCCACGCGGCGGTAGGCCTGCCGGGCGCGGCGGAGGCTGTCCTCGAGCTCGGCCGCGCCGTCGGTGTAGTCGAACGCCGCCCGCGGGGTGCGTTTGCGCGCGAGCATCCGCAGATCGGCGATCGTGTGCGCGCCGGCGAGGCGCCGATCGGTCGGGTTCAGCACGATCGGCTTCGGCCGCAGGATCTCTTTGAGCTCGCTGGGCCGGGGCAGGCGACGCTGGGTCACGCTCGACCACCTTTCGTCAGGCATCCGGATACATCCGATGTCTACCTTAAGGCAGAGGCCCCTCCAGAACATCGTCCTGGAGGGGCCCCTGAGTCAAACAACGGTCACGCGTTGCCGGAGTCGGACGTCTGCGGCCCGGCGGCCGCCACGTCGTCGAGCCGGTAGCGGCGCGCCGCCTCGGCGACCTTCGCCTGGTCGAACTCGCCGCGCTTGGCGAGCGCGGACAGCGCGCCGACGGTGATCGACTCGGCGTCCACCAGGAACTTGCGCCGCGCGGCCGGGCGGGTGTCGGAGAACCCGAACCCGTCGGTGCCGAGCGTGAGCATGTCGGTGGGCACCCACGGGCGGATCATGTCCGGCACCGCGCGCATCCAGTCCGACACCGCCACGACCGGCCCGGAAACCTCGGCCAGCTTCTGCGTGACGTACGGAACCCGCGGCGTCTGGTCCGGGTGCAGCAGGTTCTCGTGGTCGATCTCGACCGCTTCGCGGCGCAGCTCGCCCCACGACGTCGCCGACCACACCGCGGCCCGCACGCCCCACTCCTCGGCCAGCATCTTCTGCGCCTTCAGCGCGTCCGGCATCGTGACGCCGGAGACGAGCACCTGAACCTCCGGCCCGTCGCCCTCCGGGGCGTCGGAGTACCGGTAGAGGCCCTTCAGGACGCCGTCGACGTCCAGGTTCTCCGGCTCGGCCGGCTGCTGGTAGGGCTCGTTGTAGATGGTGATGTAGTAGAAGATGTTCTCGCCGTTGCCGTCCGGGCCGGTCTCGCCGTACATCCGGCGCAGGCCGTCCTTGACGATGTGGGCGATCTCGAACGAGTACGCCGGGTCGTACGCCACCACGGCCGGGTTCGTCGCCGCCAGCAGCAGCGAGTGCCCGTCCGCGTGCTGCAGGCCCTCGCCGGTCAGCGTGGTGCGGCCCGCGGTGGCGCCGAGCACGAAGCCGCGGGCCATCTGGTCCGCCGCCGCGTACAGGCCGTCGCCGGTGCGCTGGAACCCGAACATCGAGTAGAAGATGTAGATCGGGATCATCGGCTCGCCGTGCGTCGCGTACGACGTGCCGACGGCGGTGAACGACGCGGTGGAACCCGCCTCGTTGATGCCCTCGTGCAGCAGCTGGCCCTTCTCGGACTCCTTGTACGCCAGCATCAGGCTCGCGTCGACCGAGGTGTAGGTCTGGCCGTGCGGGTTGTAGATCTTGGCGGTCGGGAACATCGAGTCGAGGCCGAACGTGCGCGCCTCGTCCGGGATGATCGGGACGATCCGCTTGCCGATCTCCGAGTCCTTCGCCAGCTCGCGGATGAGCCGGACGATCGCCATCGTGGTGGCGACCTCCTGCTTGCCCGAGCCCTTGCGGACGCCCTCGTAGACCTTGTCGCCGGGCAGCACGAGCGCCTTGGCGGTCTTCGGGCGGCGCTCCGGCAGGTACCCGCCCAGCGCCTTGCGGCGGCCGCGCATGTACTCGATCTCCGGCGAATCCGGGCCGGGGTGGAAGTACGGCGGCAGCTTCGGGTTCTTCTCGAGTTCCTCGTCGCTGATCGGGATCCGCTGCGCGTCCCGGAACAGCTTCAGGTCGTCGAGGGTGAGCTTCTTCATCTGGTGCGTGGCGTTGCGGCCCTCGAACGACGGGCCGAGGCCGTAGCCCTTGATGGTGTGGGCCAGGATCACCGTCGGCTGGCCGTGGTGCTCCATGGCCGCCTTGTACGCCGCGTACACCTTGCGGTAGTCGTGACCGCCGCGCTTGAGGTTCCAGACGTCGGCGTCGGAGAGGTCCTTGACCAGCTCCTTCGTCCGCGGGTCGCGGCCGAAGAAGTGCTCGCGGACGAAGGCCCCGTCGTTGGCCTTGTACGTCTGGTAGTCGCCGTCCGGCGTGACGTTCATCAGGTTGACCAGCGCGCCGTCGCGGTCGGCCGAGAGCAGCGAGTCCCACTCGCGGCCCCAGATGACCTTGATCACGTTCCAGCCAGCGCCGCGGAAGTAGGACTCAAGCTCCTGGATGATCTTGCCGTTGCCGCGCACCGGGCCGTCGAGCCGCTGCAGGTTGCAGTTGATCACGAAGGTCAGGTTGTCGAGGCCCTCGCCCGCGGCCACGTGGATCAGGCCGCGCGATTCGGCCTCGTCCATCTCGCCGTCGCCGAGGAACGCCCAGACGTGCTGGTCGGAGGTGTCCTTGATGCCGCGGTCGTGCAGGTAGCGGTTGAACCGCGCCTGGTAGATCGCGTTCATCGGGCCGAGGCCCATCGACACCGTCGGGTTCTCCCAGAACTCCGGCATCAGCCGCGGGTGCGGGTACGACGGGAGGCCGCCGCCCTCGCCCGCGTGGCTGTACTCCTGGCGGAACCCGTCGAGCTGCTGCTCGGTGAGGCGGCCCTCGAGGAACGCGCGGGCGTACATGCCGGGGGAGGCGTGGCCCTGGAAGAAGACCTGGTCGCCGCCGCCGGAGTGGTCCTTGCCGCGGAAGAAGTGGTTGAAGCCGACCTCGTACAGCGCCGCCGACGAGGCGTAGGTGGAGATGTGGCCGCCGACGCCGACGCCCGGCCGCTGCGCGCGGTGCACCATGATCGCCGCGTTCCAGCGGATGTAGCGGCGGTAGCGGCGCTCGATCTCCTCGTCGCCCGGGAACCACGGCTCGTTCTCGGTGGGGATCGTGTTCACGTAGTCGGTCGACGTGAGCGCCGGGACGCCGACGTTGCGCTCCCTGGCGCGCTCGAGGATGCGCAGCATCAGGTACCTGGCCCGCTGCTGGCCCCCTCGGGCCAGCGCCTCGTCGAAGGAGTCCAGCCATTCGCTGGTCTCTTCCGGGTCGATGTCGGGAAGGTGCGCCGCGAGTCCGTCACGGATGACGCGTACGCGAGCCGGGGTCTCCTTGCCGGAGGCGCCGTCGTTCTGCGGGGCCAAGGGGTCTCCTTGTAGCTGGTTGTAGCCGTTGTAGCTGGTGGGCGGGAGTGCTCGCCGACGTCCATGGTCGTCCCGGTTGGGGTTCCCGTCACCTGTACTGCCCGGTAACATCGGCCGCCCGAGTGTCGCCACTCCCCGCGCACGGTGTATCGCGCGCGCGTTTTCTCTCCTCCACCCTAAAGGAGGCTCCCGGGGAGAGCTTCGCAGTGGTGGGGTACTGAGTGCCACCCGGAGTCGGGCGAGGGGGCGGCGGGCCCCTACGCTGCAGACACGACTTGCCAAAGATCCGGTGTGGACGGTTGCGCGCAGCGCCGCGTCAGTGTTCGCTGTTCGACAACCGTGTATCCGAGTGCGGCGGACCTACTGCCGCGCTCCGTCGTAGTTGGAGGAGTGGAAGCAGTGGTCGCCGCGGGAGACGCAGGCAGTGCCGGCGTCGCCGAAAGCCTTGGCATCAAGCCGGACATGGTGGTCCAGGAGATCGGCTGGGACGAGGACGTCGACGACGACGTTCGCGCGGCGATCGAGGAAACGATCGGCGGTGAGCTCCTCGACGAGGACGCCCAGGAGGTCATCGACGTCGTGCTGCTGTGGTGGCGCGACAACGACGGAGACCTCGGGGACGCGCTGGTGGACGCGCGCGGTCCGCTGGAGGAGGACGGCGTGATCTGGGTGCTGACCCCGAAGACCGGGCAGCCCGGGCACGTCGAGCCCAGCGACATCGCCGAGGCGGTGCCCCAGGTCGGGCTCGCCCAGACGGCGAACATCAGCGTGGGCCCGGGCTGGCTGGGCACCCGGCTGGTGTCTCCGAAGTCCTCGAAGGCCAAGCAGCGCTGACGCCGCGATAGGGTGGGCGGCACGCTCGTGTTCGCTCTGGAGAGGAATCGCCGGTATGGCCGTCGAGGTCGGTTCGCAGGCCCCTGACTTCACGCTCAACGACTACAACAAGCAGCCGGTCACGCTGTCGCAGTTCAAGGGCGACAAGCCGGTCCTGCTGGTGTTCTACCCGTTCGCCTTCAGCGGGATCTGCACCGGCGAGCTGTGCCAGCTGCGCGACGAGTTCGGCGACTACGACGGCAAGGGCGTCCAGGTGCTGGGCGTCTCCGTCGACACGCCGTTCTCGCTCAAGGCGTGGGCCGAGGTCGAGGGCTACCAGTTCCCGCTGCTGTCGGACTTCTGGCCGCACGGCGAGGTGGCCCAGAAGTACGGCGTCTTCAACGACCAGGCGGGGCTCGCCGTGCGCGGCACCTTCCTGATCGACACCGAAGGCGTGGTCCGCTTCGCCGAGGTCAACGCGCCCGGCGAGGCGCGCGACCAGGCTGGGTGGAAGAAGGCCGTCGAGGAACTGACTGCCTGATTTTCTTCTTGTTTCGCTCGCCGGGGCGGGGGTTTCCTCGTCCCGGCGCGCGGGCGCATAGCTCAGCGGAAGAGCACTCGGTTTACACCCGAGCGGTCGCAGGTTCGAACCCTGCTGCGCCCACCAGACATCGCTTGTTCCAACCCCCAACCGGTGATTTCTTCACCGGTTGGGGTTCTTCGTTTTCGCCGCCCAAACTGTCCCTGACGTCCGCAAACGTCGTCCGGAAGACATTCCCCGGCCGGGACCGGTCTGCGGCGTCTCCGTCCGTCTCGCCGATGTGGTCGGACGCTGGCTCAGTCGGGGAGCGTGACGACTTCTGCTCTGCGTGGGCTGTCGAGCACCCCCGCGAACGGTTCAATCAGGACGCGACCGACCACTGACCCGTCTTCCCCGATGTACAGCTTCTCGAAGAAACCCTGGTTGATCTGCCGCCGGATCGCGTCCGGAGCACTGCGGTACGCCGCCGGGCACTGCTCGGCGGTTTGAAGCGCTTCGGTGAGCGTGAATCCGAGAGGGTGGACTGCGGACCACAAGCATTTTCAGCGCATCGACTGCGGAGGTTCGTATGAGAGCTTCACGATGCACTCGTCGATGACCGCCCGCGACTCCGCAGCGCTCAGCGCGACGCCGTCGAGTTGGTCGAGGATGCGGCTGTAGGGGCCGTTTCCGGACACGAAGGACCCGGTGCCGTGATGACCGAGGTAGGCGATCAAGCCGTTGCGCATGGTGTAGTGCGTGAACGAGCTGGCCAGCCCGAGGTGGTAGGTGGTTTCGGTGGGCACGATGCGGATGGAGACTGCGGGGGCGGCCGTGGCGAGGTTATTGAGGAACGAGAACTGGCAGGCTGTCACTGCGGTCGGGGCGACTGAGCGGTGGAATGCTGCTTCGCCGATGTAGGCCACGCGTGGTGGCGTTTCCGGGCTGAAGCGGATGCCATGTTCCGCTCGAGCGTCCACGACGGAAGCCGCTTCGCTGCTGGAGTAGCCGGAGGCGATGAGGACGGCGCGGGCGTAGTCCGGTGTTTGGAGCGGTTCGGGCATCAAGGTCAGGTGCCAGTCGATGACGGAGTCCGCGAGGGTTTCGAGCGCAGCCTGGTGGCTGGGGTGCGGTTGCGCGAGGACGACCACGTCTGGGTCGGTAGTGCGCGCTATCTGCAGGATCTGGTGTCGCGCGTTGCCGGTGACGCCGAGCGCGCCGAGGATGCTGGCCACATAGTCCGGCCCTGGCGAGCGCTGCCCTAGCTCCCAGCTCGACACGATCGCAGGCGTAATGCCGAGGCGCCGGGCCAATTCGCGCACCCCAAAGCGGGCGTTCTCCCGAGCGAAACGGAGGACAGTGCCCAGCAGTACGGCGCGCGGCCGTCCCGTGGGCGTGGGGTTGCCGGGCTGGTTCACGGTTGGGCGTCGTCGTCTTCCTCGTAGTCGGCGATGATCCCGCCGGTGTCCAGGCCGGGAGGCTCGGTGCCGTCGTCAATGCTCTGTCAGCTCACGATGTCCGCGTTCACGTCGCCCGCGGTCGCAAGCCCGGATGTCGAGTCGGGATGTCCCAGCCGAGCGAGCGTCGGTAGGCCACGTCGCAGTAGGGGCATTGTGTTGGTGCACCGCGCGTACAGCGGTCTTGCAGCGGCACGAACGTCGCCGCTGCGGTCACACCGCACAGCATGGTCACGATTTCTCCGGGAGCCGGAATGGCGGATAGCCGTGTCCAGTGCCAGACGCCGTCGATGACCGGGTGAATCGCCTGCGGGTTGATGTAGATCAGCGCGGACGACACTAGAAACCCTCGCGCAGCCGGTAAGCCAGCCGGACGGTGTCGCACGGCCAGACTTCGGCGCAGTCTTCGCAGCGGTCGCTGGCAGGATGCTGGGCGTGCAAGCTGAGCGCCAAGACCAGCAGTGAGTAGAGCTGCGTCGGCTCCGGCATGCGAGGCTCCTGCACAGGCACCAGTGCGTTGGAACCACCTTGCCAGCAGCGCGGCGTCGTCCCTTGCGATGCCGTTGTCCGGACTGTCACGGTTTTGCTCCGTCCGTATCCGAGAGGCTTGGCGGCACCCCGACGATCGGGAGACATCACGGTGAACAGAGATGGTGCGTGCGGAAGTTCGCCCGTGATCTCGGAGGCGAGAGGTAGTTCAACCGGCCGCCGGGGGTGCCTGGACACGACGTTATGGCGATTACTAGGCGGTAACCCGAACTGTCAGTTCGGGTAGGTGACGGGGCGGGACGTCCTAGACCGGAAGATCGACGCGACTGGCGAACTGCGCGGCGGCGACTGACTCGGTCCGTCGCCCGCGTTCCATAACGGTGCGAATGAGCGTGTGCGCCGCTGGTCGGAACCGGATGTCTTCCGGTGCATCGGCTTCGGCGGCGTTCAAGAGGGCCAGCGTTTGGGTGAACTCGCGTCGTTGCGCGTAGCCCTTGGCCTGGTCGAGCAGGAACGCCACTCGCCGTTCAATCGAGGGCGACTGCCCGTGGTCGATCTTGGCGGCCAGCCGCAGGCCCTCCACTGCTTCGCCGGACTCGACCTCAATCGATACGGCATACATGGCAACGTTTGTTGGGCCGAAAGCTGTCCAGCAGACGTTACGGTCGCCGACTCGTTCGGCCAGTGGCACCGCCTGACGGAGCCGGTCGCGCCCAGTCCAGACATCGCCGCCGCGAACTGCCGCCACCGCAGCGATCAGGAGAAGCGCACCGGACAGAGCTGCAGCGTCGAGGTGGTCGGGGCCGAAAGCTGCCTGAACGTCGGCGAGTGCGTTCATGGCTTCGTCCTCGGCAGCTTCGGCATGGTTGTCAGCCAACATGACCTGGATGAGGTTCCACCGCGCACCGGCCGACCGGATCGGGTCGTCGGCTTGTTCGGCGGCGCGCTGTGCGCGATCGGCGGCTAGGAGCGCCAAGTCAACGCGGCCGACGCGCTTCGTCACGGTACGGAGGAGTCCGTACAGATCGGCAGCGACAGCTTGGGCCTGTCGGTGGTGCCTGCCCGACGTACCGCGGATCGTCGCTTCAGTAGCAGCAATAAGCTCCGGCAAGTCGGTCGTCAGCTCGCTGTAGCGATGGCCGGACGTCTGCCAAGCGCTCCAGGCCTCATGCACCTGGCGTCCGAGTTCGCCGATAGGAGCAGGGTTGACCGCAGCGGGCGCGGTCATGGCGTGGTAGATCGCATCAGCCGTAATGCTGGAGGTGCGTTCCGGCGACGATGCCGGCCGGTTGCTCAGCAAGTCGCCTGGTTCAACGCGCAGGACTTCGGACAGCTGCGCTAGCACCGGGATTGTCGGCAGCTTTTGGCCGCGCTCGATCTGGTAGAGGTAGTCTGGCGTGATGCCGGTCAGTCCGGCGACGACCGTCTTCGTCTGGCGAGCGGCGGTGCGATAGAACCGCACACGATCGCCCACCATCTGCGCCAACTGGTCGTTCACGATCTCGTGTCGCCTCCCGTCAGGCCTCTGACCAGGGCGAATGGTATCGCGTCGCGCTCGATCCGTCACTGATGCCAGACTTTCGACATGACCACGTCTGGTGCTGTACCTCGGACCTTGGTGCTGTGGGACATCGACCACACGCTCATCGAGACAAGAGGCGTCGGGAGGGCGATTTACGATCGGGCGTTCCCGGCGGCCACCGGCAAACCGCTCGCCGAACTGGCGACTATCACGGGGCGCACCGAATTGGACATCATGGCGGAGTCGCTAAAAGTCAACGGGCTGGAAGCAACCGAGCAGGCTGTGCAAAGAGTAGCCGCTGCCCTCGTGCGAGGCTATGAGGACGCCCGCGAGGAGCTGGCCGCCACCGGTCGGGCTCTGCCTGGCGCGCGGGAAACGCTCGAGCGGTTCGCTGCCGACCGCATCATTCACCAGGCGGTCCTGACGGGCAACCTGCGCGCGGTGGCACGCATCAAGCTGGAGGTGTTCGGTCTCGCCGGCTTCCTCGACTTCGACAGCAGTGCTTTCGGTGATGACCATGCGGAACGGTCGGAGCTGGTGCAGATCGCGCGGCAACGAGCCGAGACACGAACTGGTACACACTTCGACGACCAGCAAGTGGTACTGATCGGGGACACGCCAAATGACGTCAAAGCCGGGCTGGCTGCTGGAGTGCGGGTCATCGGGGTAGCGACCGGCAAGAGCGGCGAAGCCGAGCTACGGGATGCTGGTGCTCGACAGGTCGTCAGCTCGTTGCGAGAACTTCGGTTGCAAGAAAACAACATGCCCCCCAAATAGCATGTTCAGTCGGATGCGCGAGCTTGCTCGTTCCGTGACGCCTGAGAGCGGCGATCACTGACCGGGAGGGATTGATCCGGTTCCCTGCTAACTAGTTTCTGTATCGTCTGTTTGCTTATTCCGCTGCTCGCGCCACCACGCTTTTATTTCATCAGGTACCCATTGTTGAAGTGTTGCGACGCGGCTCGGAACGTTACGGTAGCCGGTTCTTGTCCATTCGTTCCACCTTTCGATGCTGACATGGCAGTATCTGGCTGCGTCCTCGGCGTACCAGAGCGACGGACTCGGCTGCCTTGGCGGTGGCTGTTCGATGTTGTTAAGTCCATTGTCCACTGTTGTATCCTCCTGGTGTAGTTATCGGACGTAGGCGTCAAGCGTTACGCTCCGGCCGCGTCGGTTACCGACGCCCACTCTTCACCGCAGGCCCTTGCTGTGACGTCGAGTCGCCTTTGGCTTCGCATGGCTTCTATGTCACACTATATCAGTGTAGATAGTTAATGTATCGCCAAGATAACTTATCGAGATACTTGAGATAGACGTTGGTTGTCGTTAAGACGTTAAAAGCAAGACTGCCAAGTCCCTGCGGTATATCACAAAGCGGTGCAAGGTTGACGCGCCAGTCACCAATTTGCGCTGGATGCTCAGTGTTGTTGAAGAACATAAGAATACGTTTGCGTCCGTCCTTCTTCCACTGTTCAACTTGCTGTGTAAGTTGTGGTGTCTTCTGGATCGCATGAAAAGTTCCCGGGTGAATTATGACTACAACGTCGCCTTGGACATGCTCAGGGGCGGACTCGATGCGGAAATCGCTGCCCTCGTCGTAGCCAAACTCAGTGAACAGAGGCGAGGTCCACTCGTAGGTCAGCGTAAGCCGTCCTTGGACGATCGTCGTAGCGGCGAACGCATCACCCAGGAGGGCTTGTGGGTCGAGCCGCTTGCCAGCTCGGAAGTCGTGGACGGCAAGTAGCTCCGTGACCAGCTCGGTAATTGTGGCCGAGGGGGCGTCCGCGGAACTCGGCACCATCGATACGCATGCTCCGATGTTGTGGCATGGCTTGTATGGCCTCATCCAGTGTTCGGCTGAGGTCGATGTGCAAGGTCGTAGTTCGTTGAGAGGCAGCGAGGGCGTGGAGAGTGAGCGACCGGCCGTGCTGGTCGATCAGTTCGCGCACATCTTGTGCCAGAAAGAGGTCAAGTGCCTCGACGTAAACTACGAGGTAAACCGGCTCCGGTGCGGCATACCAGTAGGCAATGTGTTCGGTACTGAGACCCTTGATGGCGACCGAGCCGGCATCCGTGGCAGCCTCGGCGCTCAACGTTGACTCTTTGATGCCTTTGCACTGCATCCAGATGCGTACAGGGCTGACGCCCTGTTTTCCGTCTTCACTTGCTTTGTACAGGTGCAGCCCTAGGTCGAGCGCAGCGCGGTCGTGTGAGTACTTGATTGTGAGGCCACGGGAGGTCAGAAGCGCCTCGAGATTAGCCATGTATTTCTGTTCAAAAATATCGTTATCGCCAATTCGAGGCATTTGTTTACCTTGTGCATTAAGTTAGTTCAATAGTTTTCCGGAGACGTCAGGGTATCCGTAGTTGATGGTGCCGCGGTTGCCGGGGTTCCCCGGGTTGCCCGCATTTCCTGGATTGCCGGGATTGCCAATATTTCCGAGATTTCCGAGGTGTTTGTCGACGATCATGTCCTCGTGGATCTCGCCGACATATTGGCCGGACAGCTTGTGAACATGAGTGTCTTGGCTAATTTGACCTACCGCATTCCCTTGCATGGAATAGACGAACCGGCCTTGAATATAGGCAACGGCTGCACCGCGTTTGTCGTATATATAGCGCGTCATTTTTGTGTCGTCTCCTAGGATGTTAGATACTTTGAGGCTGGAAGATGGCAAGAGCCGGTATCGTTTGCGTGACGCTTTTTGGCGCGGAGTAGATCGTCAAGGCGTACGCGACCCTCCAATATCAAGTACAGGTCCGATCCGTCCATGGTGATAAATGGTGTGGACTCTTCAAAGCGCTTGATGAAGTTTGCAGTGTACCCCTTGATGCTAACAAAGAGGCCCATGGCGTTCTTGCCCTTGGAGAGAACTTTGGCCTTGAATATATCCCCATCTCCGCGGTCGGCTAGAGCGTCGCGCCAGCGTGCTTCAATGATATAGTCGTCAGTGTCGAAGCTGAACGAGCCGTCTATTTGCTCAAGTTCGAGGTTGTAGGCTACACGGGGCTCTAGGTCGTATAGTAGAAATAAGTCTGCTAGCAGTGACTCTAAAGCGTAGCCACGTTTGTGCTTATCCAAACCCTGCTGAAGTTGCAAGAAGCGATCGCGAAGTACTGCTAGATCGTCGGAAAATTTCCGGATGGCGGCTGCCTGGTCGGCTGCAGCTTTCCGTGCGGCCTCTTGACGCTCAGCGTCGGCGAGTCGTCCCGAGTACTCTTCGGTTACGGACTTGAGATGATTGATCGCGTCGATGGCTTCTTGAAGGCGTAGTGTGCGGTCCGCGTCATCTTTGATCTGCTCAAGGTTTGGGAACTTTGTCATGCTGGCCAGCTCCAACATCAACTGGAGCGTGACATCTTGGTACTTGTCTTCATGGGTAATGAGCGTATCTATGAGCTGATCTGAGACGTTTCGTTTAGTATCGCTGAAGTTGAGTCCGACAAGTAGGGCTGGATGCTCTCGCAAGGCTGTGCGAAGGTAAGTCTCAAAGGGGCGCTTGTTCCAAGTTATCACCGGTAAGGCCGCTCTAAGTGCTTGGTACGCCGCCGTCGAGATGCGCTTCATGGATACATTTTACTCTATCGGCTAAGCTGAGCCCAGTTTCGTTCTGGTGTACGTCGATCATGCTTCCCTCGCATCTTGACCCCGATCTCGGTAAGGCTGGTCCGTAGCGTCTCAGCTGAGATGCCGTACTTGGTGGCGATGCGAGCTAGCGACCAACCGGCTTCGTAGAGTTGAGCGGCTTGCGACAGGAGCTTGGGATCGATGCCTGGCGTGAGGTCGATGCCGCGAGCTTTGAGGTGTCGGCTGATCGTCTGGCGGTGGACTCCAAAACGCTCACCAAGTTCGTAGGTCGATGCTCCTGCTTGATAGGCAGCTACGAGCTGATCAACCTGAGTCTCGTTGAGCCTAGGTTGCGTGTGGTAACTCACTGCTTTCTCTGTGTTACTATTTGTTGAGAGAGGCAGGCTTGCGGCAATGCGATGCAGCTGTTTTATCCGTTTTGAGGCTTTGGAAAGGGCTTCGACGCCTCCCACCACGATCGGGCTGACCCCATCCAGTGAAAGCTTCACTGGATGGGGTTCGTCGTTTTCGCCCTCCAGAGTGCCTCCGGAGGCCGCGAAGGCCGTCTGGAGCCCGTTTTCCGGCGGGTGACGTCTTCGCCCGCCTCAGCGTCCGTTCCGGCACCGCGGCGAGGCCCGGGCCGGGCGGTGCCGAAATCGTCGCGGAGGGTCCGTCGCGCGCTGCTCCAGACGGGTCAAGCCGGGCAATCGGCGTAATGGCTTTCCGAGCCGTGCCGACTAGCACAGGCAGATTACGCCGCATCGGGACAGGGGAGCCCCATGAGCGAGGGCGACGGGCACGGCACGCGTATTCCTCGGGCGCTGAAGGTGTTCGGCTCGCGGGTCGACAAAGTCGTGCAGGACACCGGATTTCCGAACGGGCGGTTCTCGTCGCCCCGGCTCGCGGTGTTTCTGCTGTCGGCCGTCCTGCTGGGTTTCGCGGTGATTTCCTGGGGGCCGGGCCACGACGGCACGCTTGCGATCGTCGTCGTGCGGAGCTGCCTCGGCGTGGTCGGCTTCTGCGGTCTCGTCCACCAGCTCTACTGGCTGCTGTTCGCGCGCAGGTTCGTTTATCTGTACGGGCACAAGAAAATCCCGCGGAATCCGGAAGACGGCATCGGGAAATCGGTCCACGACGACATCAACGCCTGGTACGTGCGGAAGCTGCTCGACGAGGGCTACGCGCACTACGGTTCGCTCGACCTGAACCTGGCGGTCGAGCTTCTGCTGGAGCCGCACAAGTCCAACCTGCGCATCACCGAGGAGATCCTGACCGAGGGGCCGCTGGCGAAGCACTCCGTCACCAAGGACATCCGGATTCCGAAGGTGCCGGAGAAGGGTCCGCTGCTGGTGCCGGTGGCCGATTTTCCCAAGGGGCTGCTGTTGGACGGGCTGGAGGTGACGGTCGATTCGAAACCGGCGACCACGCTCTCCTACGACGAAAGCCTGCGCGTTTCCGCGGCTCTGGTGCTGACCACGCGGGCGGCGGAGGAATTGAGCGGCGTCGACGTCGGCAGCGGCGACAACGTGGTTTTGCCCGACGGCGCCGCGTTTCTCGCGGAGCTGCGCAACCGGGTGGCTCCGGACATCTACGAGGTGGTGCGGCCGGCCAGCAGCCTCACGCACGAGGACAAGTCGGTCACCGACCTGATGCCTCCGGCCGAGGACGATCATTCCGTGCCGCTGCGCGGCGAGTGGCTGGTCGCGCAGCTGCGGACGAATTACGTCTTGTACGCGCTGGTCGACGAGCCGAAAGCGGCGCTGAAGATCACGTACAGCCGCACGACGGCGCTGCACGGGTCGGAGGCGGTCAAGTCGGAGCGCGGATGGCGGCAGAACTGGGCCGCGGAGATCCGGTTCAGGTGGGGCCAGTTTCCTTCCCGGATCACCCTGACCACCCCGCTGATGTACAAATGCGAGAGCTACCATCTGCGGATTTCGCTGCCGGACGGCCTTTACGTGCACACCCATGAGATCCACAAGCGGGTGAGCGCCTCGGAACTGGAGCCGATCCAGCAGGAAAGCTTCAAGCGCACCACGAAGAATTCCGGGCCGATCGACACCAACAAGCCGATGATCCCGACTTACATGCGCGCCAGGGATCATCGAGCGCTGCCGTATGCGCACTTTTACGCCCGCAACGGCTACGACATGGAGCGGATTCTTCACACCCACGTGCTGAATGTCGTCGAAAACCCCTTCGCGACCCTGCGTCTCGCGGCGACCCTGCTGTTCTTGTCCGCCCTGGGATTGATCGTCGCGGGAATCACTTTCGTGAATTCTTCGGGGGACTACAACCTCAAGAGCGGCGTGGTCGCGGTCGTGGTTTCCGCTCCGGGAGTGCTGTCCTCCTGGTCAAGGCAGGCTTTCGGCGTCGAAGCCCTGCGGCGCGCTTCGCTGACCACGCAATTCGCGTTGCGCGCCACGACGCTTTTTTCCTTCGCCGGTCTGGTGGTCGCGGTATTCCAGGATTCCGGATTGCTGCACTGGAGGATCAACCTCCGCTTGCTGGCTTCGGACGGCTTTTCGCTGCCGATCCACGACGGCGTCTGGCTGGTCCTGTCGCTGGCGGCGATGACCGCGAGCATGTTCGCCTGGTGCCGCTACCACAAAAGGCGGATGCAGTACCTCGCACTGCGTAGGCGATCTCTTACTTCCGTCCACAATCGGAGCATCGGAGAGGCTGTTTAGCCGTGTTACAGTTCGTGGACTGTGTTCGCCCGAGCAGGAAAAGAGTGCAGTCGTGAATGATCCGATGACGGTGGAGATGCAGGGCGAGGCGTTCACGTATCCCGCGGTCATCGAGGAGGACGCCGACGGCCGGGATCTGGCCAAGGCCACCAAGGTCCTGCAGTCGCTCTCGAAGAGCCAGATCAAGACCCTCATGGGGGAAGTGGGCGACTGGCCCGCTCCGCCGGCGCACATCAACAAGGACCACACCAGCGGCGCCTGACCGCCGCGCCGGAAACGGCTGGGTCCCCGGTCGTTCGAGCAACGCTTTCCCGGACCCGGCGACGTGGGCCGGTTCGTGGTCCCAGGAGAAGGCCGCCGGTTCAGCACGTTCCTGATCCGGTCGCCTGCCTCCAGCCCAGCCCAGCCCAGCCAGTGCGCGGTGCCGGCTCCGGCGGCGCGGCGATGGAGGCCGGGCAGGGCCCGTGCGTCAGCCGCCCCGCCCAGACGCGAGAGAAAGCCCCCTGGACCGGGTTCCCCCATCAATCCCGGTCCAGGAGGCCTTTTCCTCCCCCGGCCCCGTCGGGCCTGCCCCCTCGACAGGCCCGGCCGCAGCGCACTCCGCGGGTGTACGCGAGACAAGAGGCGGCTTCGGCGGTGCTGGATACTGCGTCAAACGGGTGATCTCCGACTACCGCGAGAGCGCGGCGACCTCGCCGGTCAGCCGGTCGATTTCCTCCTCGGTGTTGTAGTAGTGCACCGACGCGCGCACCAGGTCCGGCAGGCGGCGGGCGGTGAAGTCGTATTGCGCCGACGACGGGTGGGCGACGCTCGTGTTGATCTTCGCCGCGTTCAGGCGGTCCTTGATCTCGTCCGACGGCACTCCGTCGACGCTGAACGTCACGAGGCCGCACTTGCGCGCGCCGGCGTCGTGCACGGTGACTCGGTCCAGGTCGGCCAGGCGGGTACGCAGGGTCGCGGCCAAAGCGGTGACTCGCTCTTCGATCGCGGGCAGGCCCCATTCCAGCGCGTAGTCCACGGCCGCGCCGAGGCCGAGTACGGCGGCGTAATCGCGTTCCCACACTTCGAAGCGCTTCGCGGTCGGGTCGACGACGTACTCGGTGGGGGAGGTCCACTTGGCCGAGTGCAGGTCGAGCATCGCCGGTTCGAGACGGTCGCGCAGGCGCGGGTGCACGTACAGGAAACCGGTGCCGCGCGGGCCGCGCAGGTACTTGCGGCCGGTGGTGGTCAGGGCGTCGCAGCCGATGCGTTCGACGTCCAGGTCCAGCTGGCCGGCCGACTGGCAGGCGTCGAGCAGGAACGGGATGCCTGCCTCTCGCGCGACGGTGCCGATTTCCTCGGCGGGGTTCACCAAACCGCCCTGGGTGGGCACGTGGGTCACCGCGATGAGCTTCACGTCGGAGTCGATGCGGCGGCGCAGGTCGTCGACGTCGAGCTGGCCGGTTTCGTCGTTGTCCACGACCTCGACAGTCGCTCCGGTGCGGCGGGCGATCTGCAGGTAGGCGATGGCGTTGCTGGCGTATTCGGCGCTCGCGGTGAGGATCCGGTCGCCTGGTCCGAACGGCAGCGCGTAGAAGATCGCTTGCCACGAGCGGGTCGCGTTGTCGCTGAGCGCGATGTCTTCCGGCTCGGCGTTGAGCAGGCGCGCGACCGAGGTGTACACGCCGTCGAGGCGGTCCTTGGCTTCTTCGGCCGCTTCGTAGCCGCCGAGCAGGGATTCGGTGCGCAGGTAGTCGATCACGGTGTCGGTGACGCGGGCGGGCGGGAGTGCGGAGCCGGCGTTGTTGAAGTGCGCGACTCCGACGCAGCCTGGCGTTTCGTACCTTGCGCGATCGACATCGAAAGAGCGGGCCATATGAACTGAATACAGTACGACTGATCTGTGTGCAATACTCAGCACATGGTCAAGAGACTGATGCGCGGTGAACTTATCGAGGAGATCACCGCGCGCGTCCTCGACGGACGGTTTCCCCCGGACACCCGCATCAACGAGGTTCACCTGGCGAACGAGCTGGGCGTCTCCCGGACGCCGTTGCGCGAGGCGCTGATCGGCCTCGCCGACCGCGGCCTCCTCGTCGCCGCCCCGGGCCGCGGATTCCTCGTCGCGCCGTTCGATCCGAAGGAAGCCCGCCGGCTGTACCCGCTGATCGCCGAACTTGAGGCGCTCGCGCTGCGCTGGACGTCGCCGCTCGAACTCGCCTCGCTCCCGGACGCGCTCGACCGGATTTCCGACGAGATAGCCGATTCCTGCGATCTTCCCGCGGCCGACGACCGCTGGCACGCGCTGCTCACGTCCCGCTGCGACAACCCGCATCTGCTGCGCTTGATCGAGCAGACAAAGCCGTTGCTCAAACGCTACGAGACGGCATACTTCGGCGGGCGGGACCGAGCGGCGGAGAGCGTGGCCGAACACCGCGAGATCGCGGCGGCACTGCGGGCGGGCGACCTGCCCGGCGCGTCCGCGCTGCTGGTCCGGAACTGGGTGAAAGCATTGGCGTACTTGAAAGGGAGCTGATCCGGTGCGGGTTTTCGCGCATCTCTCCGACATCCACCTCGACGGCGGCGAGCGCGCCGACGCACGGGCCGCCGCGGTGACGCGGTATCTGCGAAACCTCGAAGAGCCGGTCGACGCCGTGTTCGTCACCGGCGACATCGCCGATCACGGCCTGCCCGAGGAGTACCGTCGCGCGGCGGAATTGCTCGACCTTCCGGTGCCGGTGGTGGTCTGCCCCGGCAACCACGACGTACGCGCGCCGTTTCGCGAGGCGCTGCTGGGAGAACCGGCCAGCGACGCGCCAGTGAACTCCGCGACCAAGGTGGGCGGCGTGCTGCTCGTGTCGTGCGATTCGACGATCCCGGGCAAGGGCGCGGGGTACCTCGCCGACGAGACGCTGGCCTGGCTGGACGACACGCTCGCCGCTCACGACGGCCCGTCGTTCGTCGCCTTCCACCACCCGCCGCTCGACGTCGGGGTGCCGCTGGTGGACGCGATCCGCCAGACCGGCGAAGACCGGCTCGCCGCTGTGCTGAAGCGGCATCCCGACGTCGCGGCGCTGCTGTGTGGACACGTGCACACCGGCGCGGCGACCGAGTTCGCGGGCGTTCCGGTGCGGGTCGCGCCGGGCGTGGTGTCCGGGTCGCTGCTGCCGGTGGAACCCGGCGCGGGGCGCGGCTGGGACGAGGGCGGGCCGCTGGACTTCGACAGCCCGCCGTCGCTGCTGCTGCATGTGCTGCACGACGACGGCAGGCTGACGACGCATCAGCGCGCGGTCATTCAGTAACGGTCACCGGGTGAAGACCGGCAGCGTCACCCGGGACGGCCGGGTCTCGTCGTGGAACACCTCGAACCGGTTCGGCGTGCTGCGCACCGCGGACGAAACCCGTTCTCCCGTACCGTGATTGCGCGCGAAGCGGGGGAACGCGCCGCCCGCGACCTGCAGCCGCAACCGGTGCCCGCGACGGAAGCGGTAAGCGGTCGGGTCGAGTTCCACCTCGGCCCGCACCACGCCGTCGGCGTCGGCTTCCGGCGCGCCGGGACGCAGCCGCAGGATGCCGTCGGTGACGTTGCGCGAGATGCCGCCGGGATCGACGTCGCACAGCCGCACGTACACGTCGGCGTCGGCCAGTTCGGTCCGCACGAACACGGTGGCGGACACGTCGCCGATCACGTCGACGTCGTGCACCAGCGGCTCGCCGGTGAACACCAGCACGTCGTCGCGCGCCTCGGTCGCGGAATTGTCGCGCTGCTTGGTCTTTCCCATCAGCAACGGCCCGCCGACCGCCGGGGTCGGGTCTGCCGGGTCGTAGGTGAACGGCGTGGGCAGGGCCTCGCCGGGCACCGTTTCGCCGAGGCCGCCGACCGGTCGCAGATGAGCGTGCGTGGGCTCGGAAGCGGGCGGCCAGTGGTCGAAATCGAGCCAGGTCGACGCCTGCTGCAGGAAAATCCGCACGGGGGAGCGCTGCAGCTGCGTGCGGTCGTCGGCGAGGTGCGCGCGCAGGAAGCCGAGCTGGTCCTGGATCAGCACGCGGAAGCTGGCCGGTTCGCCGTGCGACCACGGCCCGACGGTGATCCGCGGCGACCGTCCGGCGTCCTGCAGCGTGCGGAAGTCCCGCAGCTGCGCGCGGATGAACAGGTCGTACCAGCCGGTGACCATGCTGACCGGCACCTCGAGCTTCGCGACTTCCGCGCTGTGGTCCGACATCCGCCAGAAGTCGTCGTCCGGGTCCGCGTGCTCGGTGACGTCCTGCAGGAACTGCACCGGCTTCCCGATCGCCACCACGTCCGCGCCCGCGATCGGCAGATACGCCATCGCGTTGCGGGTGCGCCGGGTTTGCAGCGGGTTCGGCAGTGCGGCGAACCTCTCCTCCTGTTTGCCGATCATGGCTGACCAGGACACCATGTTGTCCGCCGCGAGCACCCCGCCCGGGTAGAACGTGCTGACGAATTCCGAGGCGGTGACTCCCAGGCACATGGCTTCCAGCGGCGGGTCCAGGTACGGGCCTACTGCCCACTGGGTGTGGCCGAGGTAGCTGGCGCCCGCCATCGCGATCCGGCCGTCGCACCAGGGTTGCTCGCGCAGCCATTCGGCGGTGGCGATTCCGTCTTCGCGTTCGTGGTGGAACGGGCGGAACTGGCCTTCTGAGCCGAAGGTGCCTCGGGTGCTTTGGAGGACTGTCTGGAGTCCGTGCCTTGCGAACGTTTCGCCGAACAGCTTGGCGAGCGGGCCGGTGCGGCCGTAGGGGGTGCGGATCAGGACTACCGGGCCGGTGGTCAGGCCGAGTGGTGCGTAGCGGTCGGCCAGGAGGTGCGCGCCGTCTTGCATCGGGATGCGGAGGCCCTTGGCGGCGGTGGGCGCCGGGCCTTCGGCGGCGGGGAGACCGAGCAGTCGGTCGACGATTCGGTTCAGCCGCGCTGAGCCGCATCCGTGCGCTGGGCTTCGATCCGGCCGACGTCCGCGACATCGTCCTCACCCACCTCGATCTCGACCACGCCGGCGGGCTC
>NZ_JBSFNS010000118.1:0-23297 GCF_053587275.1 Amycolatopsis sp. NPDC003676 | reverse complement strand
CCGCAGGCCCTCGATCTCGCCGTCCGACAGTCCCGCCAACTCGCGCAGCACGACGTCAGTGTCCGCGCCCAGCACCGGCGGCGTTCCCGGCAAAGATACGAAGCCGGTGTCATCAAAGCCCTATGAATCCACTCCACCTGCGTCCGCATCAAGTTCTCCGCAACCTCCTCAGCCTGCGGTGTCATGTGCGTCGCGCCCGCGAGCGGCAGGAATCCGTGCGCACGGCCCTTCGCCAGCAACGCCGACGAAAGCCGAAGCGCATGCGCCGGAAAGACATTGTCGTCAGCCAACCCGTGCACGATCAGCAGCGCCCGCTCGAGCGAACCAGCGCTCGCGATGAGCGAGTTGTGCTCGTAGCTTTCCGGTTCCTCGTCGGGCTTTCCGAGGTAACGCTCGGTGTAGTGGGTGTCGTACAGCGACCAGTCGGTGACCGGCGCGCCCGCGACTGCCGCGTGGAACACGTCCGGTCGCCGCAGCACGGCGAGCGCGGAGAGGTAGCCGCCGTAGGACCAGCCGCGGATCGCGACCCGTTCCAAATCCAACTCGGGGTGCGCCTCGGCGGCCGCGTGCAGGGCGTCGACCTGGTCGGCGAGCGTGACGTCGGCGAGCTTGCCGGCGATCTCCTTCTCCCACGCCGGTCCGCGGCCGGGCGACCCGCGACCGTCCACGACCAGCACGGCGAAGCCTTGGTCGGCGAGCCACTGCGGGGTCAGGAAAGCGTTGCGGCTCTGGAGAACCCGCTGCGCGTGCGGGCCGCCGTACGGGTCGAGCAGCACCGGCAGCTTGCCCTCGTCGGGCTCGTATCCGCGCGGCAGCACCAAAGCCCCGCGCAGCCGGCGTTCGCCGAGGGTGAGCCAGGTCAGGTTCGGCACGACCTCCGGGTCCACAGTGGACGATTCGATCGAACCCACCTCGATGCCGTCCCGCAGCACGGTCACCTTCGGCCCGCTGTGGTCGAGGCTCCACGAGGAAAGCACGGTGAGCGCCGCGCTGCCCGCACCGACGTGCACACCGTCCGTTGTGGACAGTCGGCCCACCGTGTCGCCTTCGGTGCGGTACAGGTGGATCTGCGTCGGGTCGGCTTCCGAAGCGGTGAAAAGGATTTCGTCGCCGACGTGCAGCACCATCCGCAGCTGCATTCCTGGCGGCGTGACGGGCTTGCCGTCCACGAGGAGCCGGTGATCGCCGTCCGCCGCGCTTTCGACCACCAGCTTGCCGTCCGCGGTCCACGCGGGCACGCCCTGGAAGATCTCGACCCAGTGCTCGTCGGTCTCGGTGTGCACTTCGGCGACCGAGCCGTCGGCCGGATCCAACGCGAGCACGGTGAGCTTCTTCTGATCCCTCGGCTGCACGGCCAGCAGCGGCTTGCCGCCCGCCGACCAGTGCACGGTGACGAGGTACTCCCAATCGCCTTGCTCCACGTCGACGCGGTTGCCGTCGAGATCCAGCACGGCCAGCGACACCTCGGCGTTCGGCGAGCCAGCCGACGGATACGCCACGACGTTCGCCGGCTGCTGCGGGTTCGCCGGGTCGCCGATCGTCCAGCGCGGCACCGGCCCGCGGTCCGCGCGCTCCACGATCACGCTGCATCCGTCCGGAGCCCACCAGTAGCCGCGCGTGCGGTCCATCTCCTCGCCCGCGATGAACTCCGCGAGACCCCAGGTGACGTCCTCGTTGTCCTCGCCGACGAGCACGCGGTCCTCGCCGGTGGCCAGCTCGATGACGCGCAGCCGACGCTCGCGCACGTACGCGACGTGCGTGCCGGTCGGGTTCGGCCGCGGGTCGATCACGGACCCGTCGACCAGGATGCGCGTCTCGCCGCTCGCGAGGTCAAGCGTGTAGAGCTTCCCCGAGAGCGTGAAGGTGACGACGGTGAACGCGTCGTCGACGCCGAAGGCCACCACGCCGCCGCCGGTCTCGCGGGCCCGCTCGCGGCGCGCCCGTTCCTCCGGCGGCAGGTCCTCGTCGCCGGATACCAGCTCGGCGGCGTCGATCAGCTTCGTCTCCTCGCCGGTCGCGAGGTCGAACGACCACAGGCTGTGCCGCGGATCGGTGCCGGTGGCGCTGCGCAGGAACAGCACCCGCGAACCGTCCGGGGCGACCCGGAACTGCTTGGGCGCGCCGAGGGTGAACCGCTGAGTGCGGGCCTGCTGGCGGAGGAACGGTACGTCGTCGAGAGCGAGATCGGTCACGACCAGCACTCTTTCAGATCATCAGCCGGGCACGCCAACACCCTGCAGCGCGGCCCGCTGCTCTTCGACGTCGTAGGTCGGCTCCGGGAACTGCGGGTCCATCTCGGTCAGCGTCTCGACCAGCAGCTCGGCGACCGCCCAGTTCCGGTACCACTTGCGGTCCGCGGGCACGACGTACCAGGGAGCGTGGTCGGTCGACGTGCGCTTCAACACGTCGGCGTACGCCTTCTGGTAGGCGGGCCACTGTCGGCGCGCCTCGATGTCCGACGGGTCGAACTTCCACCGCTTCTCCGGACGGTCCAGCCGCGCGGTGAGCCGGCGGAGCTGTTCTTCCGGCGAGATGTGCAGGAAGACCTTCACCACGGCAGTGCCGATGTCGGTCAGCTCCTTCTCGAATACGTTGATTTGCTGGTAGCGCTGCCGTCGCTCAGCGGCAGGGAGCTGACCGAGTACTCGCGGCACCAGAATGTCCTCGTAGTGCGACCGGTCGAACACGCCGAGGTGACCCGGTGTCGGGAGCTTCTTGCGGATGCGCCACAGGAAATCGTGCCTGAGTTCGGCGGCCGTCGGCTTCTTGAACCCGGCGTAGTGCACGCCCATCGGGTTCACCAGGCCGAGCACGTGGCCGACCGTGCCGCCCTTGCCGGAGGTGTCCATGCCCTGCAACACCAACAGCACGCTGCGCGAGCCGCCGCCGATGCCCTCCGCGTACAGCGCTTCCTGCAACCCGGCGAGCTGTTCCCCCGCGGACTCGAGTTTCTTGCCGCCCTTCGCCTTCTTCTCCGGCCCCACGGGCGACGAAGCCGGGTCCGGCAGCTCGTCGCCCGCCCGGAGCGCGTCGCGGACCCGGTTTCCGTTCTGCTGCTTCTTCGCCATCTCGGGACGATAACCGCACCGGCGGCCGAACCCGGGGACTTCTCCGCCGGTGCGGGCGGGTGTCATCCGGTCGAGCGAGCCGCGCAGCGAATCGCCGGTCAGCCCCCTCGATTGCGCAACGAACGACGGGGGAAAGCAACGTTTCCCGGCTGAACTCCCCGCGAACGGCCTCTAGCCTGAACGCATGACAGCGTCCGTCCAGCCTGCCGGCACCGCGCGTCCCACCTCCTCCGACGGCTTCATCGCGCTCGACGAGCAATGGAGCACGCACAACTACCATCCGCTGCCGGTCGTGATCGCCGAAGCCGAGGGCGCTTCGGTGACCGACGTGGCCGGCAAGTCCTATCTGGACTTCCTGGCCGGCTACTCCGCGCTCAACTTCGGCCACCGCAACCCCGAGCTGATCGCCGCCGCGACCGAGCAGCTGGGCCGCGTCACGCTCACCTCCCGCGCGTTCCACCACGACCAGCTGGGCCCGTTCTGCCGCGAGCTGGCCGAGCTGACCGGCACTGAAATGGTGCTGCCGATGAACTCCGGGGCCGAGGCCGTGGAGTCCGCGGTGAAGGTCGCCCGCAAGTGGGCCTACCAGGTCAAGGGCGTTCCGGCGGGCACGGCGGAAATCGTGGTCGCGGCGTCGAACTTCCACGGCCGCACCACCACCATCGTCTCGTTCTCCGACGACGAAACCGCGCGCGCCGACTACGGGCCTTTCACGCCGGGCTTCGTCCAGGTGCCTTACGGCGACGCTGAAGCGTTGAAGGCGGCCATCACGCCGCGTACGGCGGCAGTGCTGATGGAGCCGATCCAGGGCGAGGCAGGCGTCGTCGTACCGCCTGAAGGGTTCTTCGCCGCAGTGCGACGGCTGTGCGACGAGAACAACGTGCTGATGATCGCCGACGAGATCCAGTCCGGTCTCGCACGCACCGGCACCGTGCTGGCGTTGGAGCACGAAGGTGTCCGCGCGGACCTGTACACGCTGGGCAAGGCCCTCGGCGGCGGCATCGTCCCGGTGTCCGCAGTGGTCGGCAGCCGCGACATCCTGGGCGTGCTGAAGCCGGGCGAGCACGGCTCCACCTTCGGCGGCAACCCGCTGGCTTGCGCCGTCGGCCGCGCCGTGGTGCGGATGCTGCAGACCGGCGAGTACCAGAAGCGGTCCACCGAACTCGGTGCGCACCTGCACGAGCGGCTGGCGAAGCTGGTCGGCGACGGCGTTTCGGAGGTGCGCGGACGCGGTCTGTGGGCAGGCGTCGACATCGCGCCGGGCGGACCGACCGGGCGCGCGGCGTCCGAGGCGTTGGCCGGGTTGGGCGTGCTGTGCAAGGAAACGCACGACCGCACGCTGCGCGTCGCGCCGCCGCTGGTGATCACCGAGGCCGAATTGGACCGCGGGATCGACGCGATCGCTCAGGTCGTGCGCGGCTGACTCGGGCGGCTGGCTTGCTCGGTGACCGCCGTTTTCCGGGCGGCGGTCACCGGGTGGGCATCACCGCGACGGTCGATCCGTCCGGCGAGGCTGTCACGTCGATGCCGCGGCCGTACTCGTCCTGGACGGACGTGCTGAGGCTCCACGTGCCGTCGTTCTCCCGCAGCGCCACCGAAACCTTGTCGCGCGGGAAGCCGGGCATGCGCTCGTCCACCTTCGCGAGGATCGCGGGCAGCGCCTTCGGCGACAGCTCCGACAACGCGAACAACGGCGCGCCCGGATCCGGCTGAATCGGCGAGGGCCGGTGTTCGACGAGACGTCCGCGCCGCCAGTCGCAGTCGTCCGAAGTGCCCGGGCCAGGTACCTGGAACTCGACGTGGTCGGTGCGGATGATCGCTTCGTACGCTTCCTGACGGCCGCTCACCTTGATCAGCAGCGCGGCGACCTCTCGGAAACCTTGCTCAGTGAACGCATCCGTCGTAAGCGCCGGGACGCCCTTCGCGTCCGCGACCAGCTCGCGGTTGCTGTCCTTGCCGGACCAGACGGTCATCGTGATCCCGACGTCCTCGCGGCTGATGCGCACGCGCGCGTCCGCCGGGTCTCCTCCGAAGCTCGCGACGAGGCCAGGTATCGCAGCGAAATTGACGTCGCTTGCAGAGAATTGCTTCTCCGGCGCGCTGGTGCTGGACGAGTCGCGTTTGACCGTGCCGCCGCGATAGCTGAGATACGCGCCGGGAATTGTGGCTCGCAGCTGGTCCGATTCCACTGTCAGGTCTTCGAAACGCTCGCTCTCGGCGGACAGTTTCGCCACGCCAGTACGTAGATCGTCCGCGCTGAACAGATCCGGTGGGGAAAGCAGCCGACCGACGACGTCGTCGCGGATCGGCACCAACAACGCCGCCGCGATGACGACGGCGCTCACTTCTGTCATCGCCAGCCGTCCGATGGCCTTCCCTTGCCGCGCTTCAGGTTCCGGCGTGCGATCCTCTCCGATGATCCCAACTTGCCATGGCCGGTCACTCCACTCTCGCGGCGGGTCGGCATCCACCACGACCACACCGGGATGCCGCGGACTGTGCTTGACCACGACGACAGTGCCCGGCTGGTACGCGGCAGAACGAAGCGGATGGATCAGCTCCCGGGCGGTCGCCCTATACGCAGTCTCATTCAGCGGCGCGACGACGAGCTTCAGTTCGGTGACGTACGCGTCGTTGACCTGCGTCCCGGTCGTTTTCAGTCGCTCGATCTTGGCGAGCGCGCGGTCGCCGTGCTGCTGGACGAAACGCATGCCCTGCGGCGAGGCGGTTCCGCGCAGCGAGCGGGCGGTGCTGGCGAGCGTCAGCACCAGGATGGTGAGACCGAGACCGATCGACGCGGCCGCGAGGTACCAGCCGTAGCCGAGGACGAACCCGCCGACGATGCCCGCGATCGCGAGCCCGAGCGGCAGCGCGTACACCAGCCGCAGGAACCGGATCAGCCGGATCGCCGGAGACCGCCGCGGTTCTGGTGAATTGAGCACAATCGGGGTGTTTACTGCACTCCGCGCGAAGCCACCAGGCGGGGGTCAGGCCGACGTCACCTCGACGCCGCTCAGCCCGGTGTTGTCCTGCTGCTGCCCGTCGCCGCCCGGCACGGTGGGGATGTCGCCGGTGCCGAGGCCGGACAGGTAGAGCCCGGCCTCAACACCGGCTTCCGCGGACTGCCGCTTGCGGCGCGCCGTTTCGATCCTCGTCACCACCACCTCGCGGGCGCCGCCGGGCAGCCGCACCACCGCGTTCGCGCCGACCTGGACGATGCCGTCGACGACCGTGCCGGTGACCACGACTCCGCGTGTCGGGATCTGGTAGATCTCGGAGATCCGGAAACGGAACGGACCGGACGGGGTTTCAGCCGGACGGCGCGAGAACAACGACATGGGACAAGCATCGCATCACGGCGATTGCGCGGCTTTCACCGGCTGGCCGCCGTGTGGACCGCCGCGGCCAGCCGGTCGTGTTCCGGATAGGACCAGGTCGCGGAGAACTGCCGCCGGGTGTACCCGAAAGCGATGCCGCTGCGCGGGTCCACGAAGGACTCGGATCCGGCGGATCCGTTGTGCCCGAACGCCTTCGCGCTGAGGAACGGATACCGCAGCCCCTTCGCCTGGAACCCGAGCGCGTACTGGCCCGCGTCGCCGGTCACCAGGTCGCGGCCGGTGGAATGGAGCATGGCGAACTCGCCGAGCGTGCCGGGTTCGAGCAGCGGCGGCCGTCCGTCCAAACCGGACACGGCAGCCGCGTACAGCCCGGCCAGCCCGCGCGCGCTGCCGACCCCGCCAGCGGAAGCCTGCCCCAGCGCCCGCACCCGGCGAGTGTTGACGAACGCCACCTGATCGAGCGGCGGCGTCGAGTCGAGCCCGTAGCCGATGCCGCCCAGGCTGAGCGGCCCCGGAACGTACGCCTGAAACGCCGCCAGTTCCTCCGCGCTCGCCTCCCCCGCCAGCACCTCGCGGTACCGGTGCTCTTCCTGCTCAGGCAGCCCGAGGTACAAGTCGAGTCCGTACGGCTCGCGCACCCTCTCCTCGAAGTGCTCCTGCACCGACCGCCCGGTGGCCCGCCGAACCACCTCGGCAACGATCGAGAACCCGGCGAATCCGCTGTAGCCGTATGCAGATCCCGGTTGCCAGAACGGCCGCTGCCCAGCCAGCCGTCGAGCAATCACCCGGTCGTCCGCAAGTTCCTCGGCGGACAGCCCTCCGTCCGCCCCGATCACTCCGGAACGGTGGCTCAGCACGTCTCGCACCGTGATCCCGCCCTTGCCCGCGGCAGCGAACTCCGGCCAGTGGCGCGCGACCGGCTCGTCCAGGTCAAGAACGCCGTCCTGCACGAGCAACGCCACCACGAGCGTCGTCGCACCCTTGGTCGAGGAGTAGACGCCGGTCAACGTCTCCCCCGTGACGTCGCCCGCCCAAAGATCGACCACCAGCCGCCCGCGCACGCGGACCGCCAACTGCACGCCCGCACTCGCCTCGGCCGCCGTGGCGAACTCGTCGCGGACCGCCTCGAAGCCGTCCGCGACTGTGCCTTGGATTTCGATGTCCCCCATGGGTTCTTGTCCCTCCGATCGTCAGTTGTCGAAAGGAGGACCCGCGCGCGGCGGTGAATGTGACTAGGCTTCGCTTCGTGACCGCCAGGCGGACTCTCGCCCTCTTCGCCGCGCTCTGCGCGCTCGCCACGCTTGTGCTGGGACTGCTCGTCGCGCCCTACGCACCGGGCACTGTGGACCAATGGGCCGACAGGTCCGCCTCGAGGCTGAGCCCGGGCTTGCTCAACACGCTCGTGCTGCCCACCGAGCCGTACGTGCTCATTCCCGCCGTCGTCGTCATCGCCGGAATCTGCCTCTACCAACGCTCTCGACGCGACGCACTGCTCGCTGTAGCAGGCCCGTTCCTCGCCATCGCCCTTAACAGCTGGGCACTGAAACCCGTCTTCGATCGCTGGAAAGAAGGCACGCTCGTCTACCCGAGCGGCCACACCGTCAGCCTGGTAGCCGTGCTCACCGTCGTAGTACTGCTAGTCCGCTTCAAGGCGATCGCCGTCGCAGTGGGCGCGGTGCTGGTCGCTTGTGCCGCCGTAGGCATGATCGGCCTCGGCTACCACTACCTCACGGACATCGCCGGCGGCGTCTGCTTCGCCGCCGCCGTGGTCACCGCGTTGCGGGCGGCGCTGTCACCGCGTCGCGCGCCAGAGCCGTCAACCGGCTGATCGCGCGCAGGTATTTCTTGCGGTAGCCGCCGTTCAGCATCTCCTCGCCGAACAGCTCGGGCAGCGGCACGCCGGACACGACCACCGGAATCGCCCGGTCGTACAACCGGTCCGCCAGCGCGACCAGCCGAAGCCCGACCATCTGGTCCGGCACCGGCGTCACGTGCTTGAGGTGCACGCGCCGCACCCCGTCGAGCAGCTTCCCGTACCGCGAGGGATGCAGGCGCTCGAGATGCGTCATCAACGCACTGAACTCGTCCACAGTGGACCCTTCGTGCGCGGCCGCCGAGACGTCGATCTCGTCGTCCCCGACCGGCGGCGGCGCGTCCGGCAGCCCGCGGTGCCGGTAGTCCGGCCCGTCGACCCGCACGACGCCGAACCGCCGCGACAACGCCTGGATCTCGCGCAGGAAGTCCTCCGCCGCGAACCGCCCCTCGCCCAGCTTGTCCGGCAACGTGTTGGAGGTCGCCGCGACGTAGACGCCCGCGTCAGTGAGCTCCTGCAGCAACCGGCTGACCAGCGTGGTGTCGCCGGGGTCGTCGAGTTCGAATTCGTCGATCGCCAGCAGCCGATGCTCGGACAACCGCGCGACCGCGTTGGCGAACCCCAACGCGCCGACGAGGTGGGTCAGCTCGACGAACGTCCCGTACGCCTTGGGTCCCGGAGTCTCATGCCAGGTCGAGGCGAGCAGGTGGGTTTTGCCGACGCCGAACCCGCCGTCGAGATAAAGCCCCATCGGCCCGTCCGGAATCGCCGCCCCGCCGCCGAACAGCGACCGCAGCCGGGACTTCTTGGCCTTCGCCGCGCCGATCCGCGAAGCGAACGCGGAACACGCCTCGACCGCGGCCGCCTGGCTGGGCTCGTCCGGGTTGGGAAGGTACGTGGAAAACCGAGCCTCGCCGAACCGCGGCGGCGGCACGAGGGACGCGATCAGCTCGTCGGCCCCAAGCTCGGGAAACCGGTCGGTCAGCGCAGCTGCGGGCATGGTGGAAGAGCCTATCCGCCCCGTTGCGGCGGGTTCGGCTTGCCTCGGTGCCGCCGAATGCGGCAAATCCCCTGGTCGGATCCACCTTCGGCCGCGCGCAGGGCGGGCGAGGCGGGGTGCGTGTGGCGACTGTCACCGAGCGGCCGCGCTGGTCCGGCGGCGCGTGGCTGACCCGGCGGCGCGGCGGAGAGTCGACGCGAGCGGCGAAGCGGCTGACCCAGCGCCGCGACACTGGACTGAGCTGCGGCAGCGGCCCGGTGCAAATGGCGAACCGGCTGCCCCAGCGCCGCGACACCGGGCTGAGCTGCGGCACCAGCCCGGTGCAAATGGCGAAGCGACTGACCCAGCGTCGCGACACTGGGCTGAGCTGCGGCACCGGCCCGGTGCAAATGGCGAACCGGGCCGAGCGGGGTCGATCATCGGTGCCCGAAGGCCCGAGACGCAGTGCGGTGAACTTGGGGCACCACCGTCGCCAGCGCAGGACGGGAGTTCGGTTGCCGCCTCGCTGGCCGCTTGCCAACTCACCCGTTCGAGGGATGCCGCGTGAGTTTTCGCCCGGTCGGGAGGTCCTTGGGGCGAGTACGTTTCCGGCGCCGCGGGCCGCTCGCGGTGACACTGGACGCGCTATGTCCGCATACAGGGAGCGAGGAACCATGCCGACCCCGAACCGGCCCGATGTGCCGACTGCTGTTTCGTCTGCCGCGCTGACTTCGGTCGAGCAGACGGACACCGCTGGGCGCACCACGATTTCGTCGCTGGTCGTGCAGAAGATCGCGGCGCTTTCGGCGCGCGAGGTCGCCGGAGTGCACGCGCTCGGCGGCGGGGTCTCGCGGGCGATCGGGGCCATCCGGGACCGCATCCCGGGCTCGGGCGCGACCTCCACCGCGGGCGTTTCGGTGGAGGTCGGCGAGAAGCAGGCCGCGATCGACCTCGACGTCGTCGTCGAATACGGCGCTCGGATCGCGGAGGTCGCCCGCGACGTCCGGCGCAATGTCATCACCGCGGTCGAGCAGATCACCGCGCTCGAGGTGATCGAGGTCAACATCTCGGTCAACGACATCCACCTGCCCGGCGAGGAGGACGAACCCGAGTCGAGCCGGGTCGAGTGACCAGTCAGTCGCCAGTGCGTCGGCGCACTCAGGTTGTCCCGTGGACTCGACACCGCGTCGGTCCTGGCGGCCCAGGTGCGCCAGCGCTGCGGCGCTGAAGCCGAAACGCTTCGGACCGCACAGCCAGGCCGGACGGACTAGCGGCAGCGCGCCAGCTCCGGAAATCCCGAAGCACGCGCATGCCGAAGCCGCCCCGGCCGCGAACGCACCGCCGTGCCAGTCACGGAACCGCTAGCCGCAGCACACCGCACCAGCTGCGAGCCCCAGTACCGCAGAACGTCAGATCAGGCATCAACCCAACGCACCGCAGCACGCAATCCCAGGAGGGCGCACGTTGAACGCAACGCAGACCGGGATCCTCGCCGGGCTGATTCTCGGCCTGGCCGCCACTCAGGGGTTCACCGCGTTTCTGGTGACCTTCGCGGTCGGCATCATCGGGCTCGTGGTCGGCCGGGTCCTCGACGGCGAACTCGACCTCGGCGACCTGTTCGGGAAGGGCCGAGACAAGTGACCAGGGCGGTCGAGGCAGGGCCGTCCCGCAGCGATCTTCCGGAACCCGCCGAGCGCGGTTCGCTGACCATCGCCCAGGCCGTGGTCCGCAAGGTCGCGCAGCACGCCGCCGACCAGGTGCCCGGGACGATGTTCACCGAGCGCCGCGTCGCCGGCGTCAGCACCGGGACTTCCGGTGCGTCCGCGAAGGTCGGCGGTTCGGACAACGACGTCGAGCTGTCCCTCGACCTCGCGCTGCGCTATCCGGCACCGGTGCGGGAAGTGACCGGGCAGGTGCGCGCCAAGGTCGTCGAAGAGGTCGAACGCATCACCTCCTATCACGTGCGTTCGGTCGCGGTGACGGTCACCGCACTGCTGCCGGACGTGCCGCCGAGGGTGCGATGATGCGCGTCCTCGTCCGTCTTCTGTCGACACTGCTCGGCCTGGCCGTCGCGGCCGGCGGCGCGTTGCTGGCGCTCGAGGTCGGCTGGGCCTGGTGGCAGCCCGGCAAGGGACCGCTGCTCGTGCCGTGGCCGCGGTGGAAGACCGCGATCGCCGAGCTGGACTGGACCAGCACGCCGGTGCGGATCGCCGCCGGGATCGCGGTGCTCGCTGGGCTCGTGCTTCTGTTGCTGGCGCTCGGTGCGGGCGACCGCGCGGTGCGGATGACCGACCCTGCCGACGGCATCACGGTGAGCACCTCGCCGCGAGCGCTCGCGCGGTTGGTCGGACTGGCGGTGCGCGCGGAGGACAACGTGCGCGGCGCGTCCGTGACGGCCAGCTCTCGCAGGGTGCGCGTGCGCGCGACGAGCCGTCTCGAAAACGAGGAACAGCTGCGGCCGCGGCTCTTGGAGACCGTATCCGGGGTGCTGGACGATCTCCCGCTGCAGCGCCGCCCGAAGGTGTCTGTGGTCGTCGACTCTCCGAAGGACCGGTGATGAGTGCTTCCGCGGCGCGTCGCGCGCAAGGTCGTTCGTACGGTGCCGAGCGCACGCTGACCTCCCTGGTCGGCGTGCTCGGACTGCTGGCTGGCGCCGGTGCGCTGGTGGTCGGCATGGGGTGGCTCGGGCAGTTCCGCGGGCACCGGCCGGTGCTCGATCCGATCGCGGTCGGCTGGCTCGGCGACCATGTGCTGTACGCGCGGATCGGCGCGGTTGTGCTCGGGGTACTGCTGCTGGTGTTCGGGCTGTGGTGGTTTTTTCGTTCGCTGCGCCCGGAACGCCGTCCGGACCTGAAGCTCGACGAGACGATCGGCTCGGAGCTGACCGTCACCTCCGGGGCGCTGGCCGGAGCCGTGCAAACGGACGTGGAGAGCGTTGACGGGGTTACCCGGGCGCGCGTCCGCTCGGTGGGCACGGTGGCCGAGCCGGCGTTGCGGATCGCGCTCTGGCTGGCCGAGGGCACGGAAGTCCGGCGGGTGTGGGAAGACCTCGACTCGTACGTGCTGACCCGGGCCAGGGAATCGCTCGGCGTCGAGACGCTGCCGACCGCGGTGCGGCTCGAACTCGACACGGCCGGCTCGGCACGCGTGCGCTGATCCCGCGTTTCGCCCAGAATGCCCGCATGGCCCTCCCTGTGCAGGCACCGATCAAGCCCATGCTGGCGAAGCCGGCGAAAGCGATCCCCGATTCCGGCGGCCTGCTTTTCGAGCCGAAGTGGGACGGGTTCCGCTGCCTGGTTTTCCGCGACGGCGACGAGATCACCCTTCAGTCGCGCGCGGAGAAGCCGCTGAACCGGTACTTCCCGGAGGTGCTCGCCGCGCTGCGGGACTCCTTGCCGGAGCGGGTCGTGCTCGACGGCGAACTCGTGGTGGCCCGCGACGGCAAGCTCGATTTCGACGCGCTGACCGAGCGCATCCACCCGGCGGACAGCCGCGTGCAGTTGCTCGCCGAGCAGTCGCCCGCGCAGTTCGTGGCTTTCGATGTGCTCGCGCTGGGCGACGAGTCGTTTGTGGACGAGCCGTTCTCGACCCGCCGCGAACGGCTCGAGTCGCTGCCGGGCATCGCGCTGACGCCCGCGACGACGGATCCGGAGACCGCGCGGCACTGGTTCGAGCTGTTCGAGGGAGCCGGGCTGGACGGCGTGATCGGCAAGCCGCTGGGCGAGCCGTACTCGCCGGGCAAGCGGGTTTTGTTCAAGTACAAGCATTCCCGCACCGCGGACTGCGTGCTGGCGGGTCTGCGCTGGCACGTGGACGGCGAACCGGGCGAGGCGGTCGGCTCGTTCCTGCTGGGCCTGTACGACGACAACGGGCTGCTGCACCACGTCGGCGTGGTCGGTTCGTTCCCGGTCGCGCGTCGCCGCGAGCTGGCGCAGGAGCTGGCCCCGCTGATCACTGACGGCGAAGGACATCCGTGGCTGGGCGACGCGGTCCGCGAGGGCCAGCGGATCCCGGGCGGCATCACGCGCTGGCGGTCGAAGGAACAGCCGTGGGTGCCGTTGCGGCTGGAGCGCGTGGTGGAGGTTTCGTACGAGCACACGGAGGGCGGCTATCCGTCGCGCTTCCGGCACACCGCCCAGTTCGCGCGCTGGCGGCCGGACCGGGAGCCGTCGTCGTGCGGCTACTCGCAGCTGGACGAGCCGGCGCGGTACGACCTGTCGGCGGTGTTCCGGGGCGAGGTCGTGCGGACCCGCTGACCGGGCCGCCCGGACACGCCGCAGGGCCCGCTCACTGGCTTCCCACACCAGGCGTGCCAAGCTCGTCAGAGAGTTCCGCCGAGCAGACGTGAGGACCAGCCCGTGCACCGCCGTTCCCCCAGCCGTTCCCGTTCGCGCGCCCGGCTGGCGGCGGCGACGCTGGGAGTGCTCCTGCTGGCCGGCTGCACCAGCGGGCCCTCCGTGCGGCCCGCGGTGATCGACAACGACGGGCGCGCCACCACCGCGCCGCCCCCGAGCGCCGCCGCGGTGCCGCTGCCGCCGCTGGCCGAGCCCAAGAAGTCCGCTCTGCGGTGGGCCAACTGCGACGCGGACACCCGGCAGCGGATGGCCGCTCCGGCGCTGCCCGATTCGCTGCACGTCAGCTGCGCGCGCCTGACCTCCCCGCTCGACGCGCCCGACGACTCGCAGCATCTGCTCGCCCGCGTCCTCGTGCTCAAGGCAGGCGACGGCCCGATCCCGCTCGTGGTGGTCAACGACATCGGAGGCGAGCCGGGGTCGCTGTTCGCCGCGCGCCTGGCGACGAAACTGCCGCCGGAATTCCTCAAGAAGTTCTCGCTGATCGGCGTGGACCGGCGCGGCACCGGCCTGTCCGGCGGAGTGCAATGCGTGCCGCTGGAAGTGCGTTCCGACCTGCTGGGCGCGGACCCGGCCGAGGGCGGCCTCGGCGAGGTGCTCGACGCGGCTCGCCGGGCAGGCCAGCAGTGCGCGCTCGATCTCGACACCGCGCAGACCGCGCTGGACAGCTGGCGCACCGCCGGAGACCTCGACCAGCTGCGCAAACAGCTGGGCCTGGACCGGCTGAACGCGCTCGGCCGCGGCGACGGTTCGAAGGTGCTTTCGGAGTACGCGGTGCGCTATCCGGCGCAGGTGGGCCGCATGGTGCTGGACGGCATCCCGGACCCCGGCGCCGACCGAGCGGCCGTGCTCGACGCGGTGGCCGCCGGCGCCCAGTCGACGTTCGATGCCTTCTCCGCCGACTGCGCCGCCCGCAACTGCCCGATGGGCGATGCGAAAGCCGCGCTGAAGACGGTGACCGACCGGCTCCGTACGTCCCCTGTGGACACTGACGACGGCGTGACGATGAGCCCGGGCGTGGCGACCTACGCGGTGTACCAAGGACTCGCCGACCGGTCGAACTGGCCCGCTCTCGCCGACGCGCTGAACGCCGCGAAGAACGGCGACATCACCGCGCTGGCCGGCTTCGCGAATCCGATCGTCGCGGACATCCGCGGACGCACGTCGCGCATCGGCGGCACCATCGCGACCCGGTGCAACGACTCGACCACCCGGCTGCCCGCCGATCAGCTGGACCGCGCAGCTGCGGCGATGCGCGCGAAATACCCGCAATTCGGTGCGGCGGTCGCTCAAGAACTCGCCTGGTGCGGCGCTTGGCCGGTCCGCCGCGAGGCGCTGCCTCCCGCCGGCGCGCCCGGCGCCCCGCCCATCCTCGTGGCCGCCACCGCCACCGACCCGGTGACGCCGCAGATCGGCACCACCCGGGCCGCGGATCAGATGCCCAGCGCCGTGACCGTCACCTGGCAGGGTGTCGCGCACGGCGCGGTCGGCCAGTCTCCCTGCGTCACCTCCGCCGCTCAGTCCTTCCTGATCGACGGCAAGATCCCGGACAACGGCACTCTCTGCCCCGCCTAGAGATCGGTCGTTCTTCCTCCTGCGCCTCGCGGTTTCCGCGGCGACGCAGCGGCTGAGCGAGGCCATCCGACCGAGACAGCGCTGCCATCCCACGCGCAGCATCCGGCCGAGTCGTTCGCCCCGCTGTGGTCTGAGGTGGCGGGACCGGGGCTGCCCCGCCGAAGTCGTTTCGAACACCCCATCAGTATCTCGAACACCTGTTCGACAGTGCATCACTCGACCCGGCCGGATTACCTCACCCGCCCGAGCAAGCAGATATCACCGCGAGTGCCGAAAACCGCGGCAGCGAACCGAATTCCGCCACTCGCGGCCGGGAACCCGGCAAGCCAGGCCGCCCCAGCCCGTCCTAACGGGACACAGCAGGACTGGCCGCCGCCCAGGCCGCCTCGATCATCCGGAACACCTCGTCCACCGCGGCCTCCGGATCGGCCGCCTCGCGAGCCACCGAATAGGCGTCGACCACGAACCGGGCGATCGCGCGACACGCCGTCGGAGTCCGCCCGAGCCCGGGATCGGCCGCCATCGCCGCCGCCAGCGACTCCGCGTGCCGCAGCCGCATCGATTCCTCGTACCCCCGCAGCGCGGGCGATCCGTCGATCATCCGCCAGACCGGCGCGACGCTGTCCGCCGTGCAATGCCGCACCAGAGCCTGGATCTCGCCCCGCAACGCCGGGATCAGCGGCTCCGCGGGCTCCCGCCCTTCGACCGCTCCCCGCAGGTTTTCTTCGAAGTTCGAGTCCTGCTCGAAGACCAGCGCTTCCTTCGAGGCGAAGTGCGAGAAGACCGTGGTCACCGCGACATCAGCTTCGGCTGCGATGTCCCGGATGCCCACCTCGTCGTACCCGCGCTCGAGGAACAGCCGGAGCGCGGTGTCGGCGATCTTCTGGCGGGTCGCAGCCTTCTTGCGCTCGCGCCGCCCGGACGGCTCACTCATCCGCGGATGCTATCAGCCACAAAACCTGGCCGATAACCAAAAGCTAACGGTTAGCTTTTAATCAGGCGGAGAGCTACTGCCGGTACCCCTCGACCTCGCCGACCGAACGCACCGAAGCCTCGTCCGGGTCGTCGTCGAACTCGACGCGGGCCCGCCGCTGCCGCAGCAGGTCCCAGCACTGGTCGAGCTCCTCTTCGGCGCGGCGCAACCGCTCGCGGTCGTCCGAGGACAACCCGACGCCGATCGCCCGGTCGCGCAGCTCCTTCTCCTCCGCGATCAGCTCGTCGATCCGCCCCAAGATCCCGTCAGCCACATCAACCTCCAAGACAGCGTCGGACACCCACCAGGACGCTACCGCGCCCCGGGGAATTCCCCACCCGGCTCGTTCGTTGAACCACCCATGAGCACAGTGGAACTGACCGCGGACAACTTCGACCAGACCGTGACCGACAACGAGTTCGTGCTGATCGACTTCTGGGCAAGCTGGTGCGGCCCGTGCCGCCAGTTCGCACCGGTGTTCGAGAAGGCGTCGGAAAAGCACGGCGACATCGCCTTCACCAAGGTGGACACCGAAGCCGAGCAGCAGCTCGCCGCGGCGTTCAACATCCGCTCGATCCCGACGCTCGCCGTGATCCGCGACAAGACCCTCATCTACTCCCAGCCCGGCGCCCTTCCGGAAGCCGCGCTGGAGGACCTCATCCGCCAGGCCCGCGAGGTCGACATGGACGAGGTGCGCAAGGCCGCCGCCGCGCAAGAAGCCGAGCAGGCCTGAGCCCAGCCACCGCAGGCGCGTTATCCGGGGAAACAACGAAGGCCCGGCACCCACCAGGGTGCCGGGCCTTCGTTGTCGTTCAGGACCGGGTGACGAGCCCGCGCAGGAAGAACGCGAGGTTCGCCGGCCGCTCAGCCAGCCGCCGCATGAAGTAGCCGTACCACTCGTCGCCGCAAGGCACGTACACGCGCATCGTCTCGCCCTCGCCAGCAAGCCGCTTCTGCTCCTCCGGCCGGATGCCGTAGAGCATCTGGTACTCGTGGTCGCCGGCCGTGCGCCCGGCGTCGGCCGCGAGCTTGCCCGCGATCGCGATCATCCGCGGGTCGTGCGAGGCCACCATCGGGTAGCCCTTGCCCGCCATCAGGACGCGCAGGCAGCGCACGTAGGACTTGTCCACTTCGGACTTGTCCTGGAACGCCACCGATTCCGGCTCGGCGTAAGCGCCCTTGCACAGCCGCACGCGCGACCCGGGACCGGACAGCTCGCGGCAGTCCTGCTCGGTGCGGTGCAGGTATGCCTGCAGCACCGCGCCCACCCACGGGTACTCGGCGCGCAGCTCGCGGAGGATGCCGAGCGTCGAGTCCGTGGTGGTGTGGTCCTCCATGTCGAGCGTCACCGTCGCGCCGACCGCGTCGGCCGCCGCGCAGATCTTCCGCGCGTTCTCGAGCGCGACGCCTTCGCCGTCGCCCGGCAGGAACTGCCCGACCGCGGACAGCTTCACCGAGACGTCCGCGCCCTTGGCGAGGCCCTGTTCGGACAGCGCCGTCAGCAACTCCTCGTACGCCTGCACCGTGGCGGTGGCCTGCGCGGCGTCAGTGGTGTCTTCGCCGAGGTGGTCGATGGTGATCTTCCGGCCGTCGGCGGCCAATTCCCGTGCCGCGCGCACGGCGTCGGCGGTAGCCGAGCCGGACACGAACCGGCGCACTACGGACCGGGTGACCGGTACCGCTTCGATCAGCGCACGCATCCGCTGCGAACGAGCGGCGGCGAGCAACGGGGCACGCAGCATGGCGGTGTCTCCTTCTCAGCCCTGGTGCGGGTAGCGCACGGAGGTCGGCGGCACGAACGTCTCCTTGATCGAGCGGGGGCTCGTCCAGCGGAGCAGGTTGAAGACCGAACCGGCCTTGTCGTTCGTGCCGGAGGCGCGCGCACCGCCGAACGGCTGCTGGCCGACGACGGCACCGGTCGGCTTGTCGTTGACGTAGAAGTTGCCCGCGGCGAACCGCAGCGCCTGAGACGCCTTCGCGACAGCTGTGCGGTCGTTCGCGATCACGGCACCGGTCAGGGCGTACGAAGCGGTCTCGTCAACCAGCTTCAGCACGGAGTCGAACTCAGCGTCTTCGTACACGTAGACCGACAGGATCGGGCCGAAGTACTCGGTGCTGAAGATCTCGTGCTTCGGGTTCGTCGACACGAGGACGGTCGGCTGCACGAAGTAGCCGACGCTGTCGTCCGCAGTGCCGCCGACGAGGATCTCGACCTCGCTGTCGTTCTTAACGCGCTCGAAGAGCGAGGCGTGCTTGTCGAAGGCGCGACGGTCGATCACGGCACCGCCGAAGTGCGACAGGTCGGTCACGTCGCCGTAGCTGAGCGCGGCGGTCTCGGAGGCAAGGCCGTCCTTCAGCTGCTCCCAGATGCTGCGCGGCACGTACGCACGCGAAGCGGCGGAGCACTTCTGGCCCTGGTACTCGAAGGCACCGCGGACAAGCGCGGTGCGAAGCACGTCGATGTCGGCCGACGGGTGCGCGAGCACGAAGTCCTTGCCGCCGGTCTCGCCGACGAGACGCGGGTAGCTGCGGTAGCCGGCGATGTTCGCGCCGACAGTGCCCCACAGGTGCTGGAAGGTCGCGGTGGAGCCGGTGAAGTGGATACCCGCCAGATCGCGGTGCGTCAGCGCGACCTCGGAGACGGCCTTGCCGTCGCCCGGCAGCAGGTTGATCACGCCCGGCGGCATGCCGGCCTCTTCGAGCAGCCGCATGGTCAGGTGCGCGGCGAAGCTCTGCGTCGGCGACGGCTTCCACAGCACGGTGTTGCCCATCAGGGCGGGCGCGGTGGGCAGGTTGCCGGCGATGGCGGTGAAGTTGAAGGGCGTGATCGCGTACACGAAGCCCTCGAGCGGACGGTGCTCCATCCGGTTCCACACGCCCGGCGAGCTGACCGGCTGCTGGTCGAGGATGCTGCGGCCGAACTCGACGTTGAAGCGCCAGAAGTCGGCGAGCTCGCACGCGGAGTCGATCTCGGCCTGCGTCGCGGTCTTCGACTGGCCGAGCATGGTGGCCGCGTTCAGCGTCGCGCGCCACCGTCCGGTCAGCAGGTCGGCGGCGCGCAGCAGGATGGCCGCACGGTCGTCGTAGGACAGCGCGCGCCACTCCGGAGCGGCCTTCGCGGCGGCAGCGATCGCGTCGCTCGCGTCCTGCTTCGTGGCGCTCTGGATGGTGCCGAGGACGTGGCCGTGGTTGTGCGGCTGGACAACGTCGATCTTCTCGCCGCCGCCCGCGCGCTGCTCGCCGCCGACGGTGACCGTCAGGTCGACGGGACCGGCCTGACCCAGTTTCTTCAGCGCACCCTCCAGCTCGGCGCGCTCGGCGCTGCCCGGCGCGTACGTCAGCACCGGCTCGTTCTTCGGGGCGGGGGTCTGGGTCACGGCGTCCACGGCGGCTCCCTCGTTGGCTTACTCGTCGGTTGCCCGAAAGATAACGCTGCGCGGCGTTCAGGGGTTTGTTCAAGCGGCTAGAATCGCCCATATGGTTTTGTCCGATCGGCCTACGCGATGACGACCGCTGAGCCCTTCGCCGGCGCCTCGCTGCGGCACGTGCTCGCGACCCTCGGCGAACCGCTCGTGCGGGTCCTCGTCGCGCCCCGCGGACTGGGCGTTCCGGTGCAGGACGTGGTGATCCTCGACCCCGAAGACCCGCCCGAACCCCACCCCGGCGATCTGGTCCTGGTGATCGGCGCGCGGGGCCGGTCGGCGGCCGCGGCGATCCGAGCGGCCGGACGCGCGGGGGCGGCCGCGGTGGCGGTAAAGGGCGAAGGCGGCACGGACGTCGCGGCCGACGCTGGCGTCGCGCTGCTGACCGTCGGCGCGGAAGCCCGGTGGGAGCAGGTCGAGGCCCTGGCGCGGGGCGTGGTCGACGCGGCGCGCGCGGGCGGCGAAGCGGAAACCGGCGAGGTGCTCGGCGACCTGTTCGCGCTGGCCCAGACGGTCGCGACGCTCACCGGCGGCCTGGTCAGCATCGAGGACACCGCGAGCCGCGTGCTGGCGTATTCAAGAGCTGGCGACGAGGTCGACGAGCTGCGGCGGTTGTCGATCTTGGGCCGCGAAGGGCCGGAGCGATACCTCGCGATCCTCCGCGAATGGGGCGTCTACCAGCGATTGCGGGCCGGCGAAGGAATCGTGCGCGTGGACGAGCGCCCGGAACTGGGAATTCGCCGCCGCATCGCTGCCGGGATCCACGCCGGGTCGCAGCCGCTCGGCACGATCTGGGTGCAGGAAGGCGCGCAGCCGCTGACCGAACAAGCCGAGGTCGCCCTGCTCGGCGCGAGCCGAACCCTTGCCCCGCAACTGATCCGCGCGCGAACCCTGCCCGATCCGCAACTGCGGCTGCGCGAGGATTTGCTGGCCGGACTCTTGGAAGGACGCGTCGACGCCGAATCCGTCGCGGACGACATCGGCGCCGATCCAGCTCGCCCAGCGCAGGTGCTGGCGTTCACGCTCTCCCGACAGGAGTCCGCCGCAGCTTCGAACCGGTTGCTGCGTCGAGCCGAACTGGTGCACCTGATCGCGGTACACACTGCGGCTTACCGGAGGACTGCGCTCGTAAGCGTCCTTGGCGGCCGGGTGTACGCGTTGCTCCCGGATCTGCCGGAACACTCGGATGCTCCCGTGCTGGCGTTGGCGAAGGAAATCGTTGGTGCGGCACGGAAACACCTCGACGCACCCGTCCGCGCCGCGCTCGGCGGAATTGTGCCGAGGCTGTCCGACGCAGCGTTGTCGCGTGGCGACGCCGACCGGGTGCTGGTGGCGATGACCCGCGGGCATTGGCCGTCCGACGTCGCGTCGCTGGCCGACGTCCGGGCCGATGTGTTGTTGTCAGAAGTGTTGTCCTACTTGGGAGATCAACCTCGCCTGCGCGATCCCCGGCTCGCCGAACTGCGCGCGCACGACGCCGACCACGGCGACATTCTGGTGCCCGCGGTGCTGGCGTACCTGAACGCTTTCGGTGACGTCCGCACAGCCGCACGCTCACTGAACATCCACCCGAACACCGTGCGCTACCGGGTGCGCCGGGCGTCGGAGGTGTCCGGGATCGATCTGACTGATCCGGCGCAACGGCTGCTCACCGAACTGTTGCTGCGACTGTAAAACCGGATGCCGAGGAGGTTCGTGATCGCTAAAGTGCCGTCGTGGACCTCTTCTTCCGCTCCTGGAACGCGCTTCAGAACGCCGTGAAATCGCTGGAAGGCGGGCAGTGGCTGGCCCCGTCGGGCTGCGCCGGCTGGGTGGTGCAGGACCTGGTGTTCCACCTGGTCATCGACGCGCAGGACATCCTGATCACGCTCGCGACCCCCTCCGAAGCCGAGCCGACGCACACCACCGCCCAATACTGGGAAATCGGCACCGACCTGCCGACCGGCATGGACGAAGAAGGCCTGTTCACCCGACGCGCGGCCGTCAGCTACGGCACCACCGCCTGGCTGGCGCACCACTTCGACGACCTCGCCCAAGCAGCCGGACGCGCCGCGAAGCTGGCGGACCCGGCGTCGAAGGTCGAAACCCGCGACTACGTGCTGACGGTCGCGGACTATTTCGAGACCTACGTCGTGGAAGCCACGCTGCACCACCTGGACCTGGTCATGCATCTGTCCGGAGTGGACGGTCCAGACGCGGACTGCCTGGCAGCGACCCGCCGGACGGTGGAGACCGCGCTGGGCTCGCCCCTGCCGTCGGCACTGGACGACCAAAGCGCACTCCTCGTGGCGACCGGCCGCCGCGCCGCCACCGAGGACGAAAAAACGGCGCTCGGCTCGTTGGCAGAGAAGCTGCCGATCGTCCTCGGCTAAACCGAAAGCCGTTCCGCCGCAGTCAACTCAGCAAGCGCGGCAAACGATTCGACGCGCGCGGCCGGGTCGTAAGTGCTGGTGCTGATGAGCAACTCGTCCGCCCCCGTCGCGGCGACCAGGTCATCGAGACGTTCGCCGACCTCGTCCGGAGTGCCGCTGATCTGCCCGGCCAGCGTGTCGTCGAGCCGACGGCGTTCCCGATCAGTCATCGGCAACGCCAGAATCTCGTCCGCAGGCGAAAGCGGCGGGAACACGCCATGGCTGCGCGAGTACACAGTGGACCAAGCCTCGGGCACCAGCAGCCGCCGAGCCTCCGCTGCGGTGTCCGCCACCGCGACCGCTGTCGACACGACGACATAGGGATCGTCCACATCGGACCGGAACGTATCGCGGTACCGCGAAATCGCCTCCGCCATCGCACGCTGACCGTGCGCCGGAGCGATCACCAGCGGCAGCCCCAACGCCGCAGCGAGGTCCGCGCCCGCACCAGTCGCGAGCAGAAACACCGGCACCGACAGCCCCTCGGCCGGGATCGCGTGCACCCCGTCGTGCTCGCCGCGGAAGAACGCGAGAAGCTCGCGGACCTGGCCGTCGAAGCCGTCGGCCGCGTCCTTGCCCTGCCCGAGCGCCCGCCGCACCGGCTCGATGAACCCGACCGAACGCCCGATCCCGAGGTCGATCCGCCCTGGGAACAAGGACTCCAGGATCCCGAACTGCTCAGCCACCACGAGCGGTTGGTGATTGGGCAACATCACGCCACCGGACCCAACGCGGATGCGCGAAGTCGCAGAGGCAACGGCTGACGCGAGCACCGCGGGCGCGGACCCGGCAACCCCAGGCACGCCATGATGTTCGGAAACCCAAAACCGGTGGTAGCCAAGCTTCTCGATGTCCCGCGCGAAGGCGACGGTGTCCCGGATCGCCTGCGCGGTCCCCCGCCCTCGCCGCACGGGCGACCGGTCCAGCACGGAAATCGGAACGTCCACATTCAGGCCAACGCCGTCCGCACAGCCCGAATTCCCGCGCCGACGTCTGTGAGGGCCACCCTCACAGACTCTGATTCCCTCAGGGTTCCCCTCACGACCCGCAGCAGTCCGTGAGGGGCTCCTTCCGTGAGGGGCTCCTTCACGGAATCAGATTCCCTCAATGAGCCCTTCACGGACCACCGCCACTCGCTCGCCGCCGCGATGCGCCCCAATGTGGCATTGGGTGCATGCGACGCACCCAATGCGGCGTTCGGTGCATCTGACGCACCCAATGCCACATTGGGGCGCTAGCCCCCGCCCGAAACCGCAGCCGATGCACCCAAATCGAGGCACCCACACCACCCCCCGCACCCCGATACGAAGCCAAAAACGCGGACGGCGGGTGCTTGTCAAGGCATCTTTCCCGCCTTGACAAGCAC
>NZ_JBSFNS010000117.1:0-24031 GCF_053587275.1 Amycolatopsis sp. NPDC003676 | reverse complement strand
GCTGAAGCATCGCCCCACCTTGAGGTACGTGAGGGGAACCCTGAGGGAATCAGATTCCCTCAGGGTTCCCCTCACGAACCGCGACCCCGCCGCCCGCCGATGGTTCAGGCGATCGCGGCGGTGAACACGTGCAGTGCCGAGTTCGACGGCAGCGTGAGCGCGACGACTCGCTTTCCCGGCGTCAGCGGGACGGAGTTCGCGAACACCCGGTACGCCACCGTCGGATAAGCCGGCCCGGCCTTCGTGTTCTTCCCGGCCACCGAGGCGACCGTAGTCGCGCCGTACTTCGCCGGATCGGAGCAGCACCAGTTCGGGAAGCCTAGGTCGGCTTGGCTCGTGCTGCCGTCGGCGTACCGGACGACGACCGTGCCGTGCGCGGCGGACCCGGTCCCGGTGCCGGTCAGAACCAGCTTCGAACCGCTGCCCTGCACTGCGACAGTCTGGCCGCCCGCCACGACATTGTCTGGCGTCCCGGTACCAGCCTGAGGCCACGTCGACTGGGCGCCGTCAGCGGTGAACAACGCACCCGGTTTCAGGCCCGCTTCGGCCAGGCCCTCCGCACGGAAGCTGCTGCCGCCGCCGTCGAGGTCGCCGTTCGCGACGTGTGCCGCATCAGTGACGCCGACATTTCCGTACGCCGCGGCCATAGTCGCGTACGGCACCGTGACCATCGCCGACCCCGCCGCTTCGTGCGTGCCCAGCCTGGCCTGGTATTTCGCGGTAGCGGTCAGCTCGTAGTCCGCCGGGTGCAACCCCGCGTCCGGCGTGAGCCGCGCCGGGACCTGCACCGTCTGGCCCGGCCACACGAGCGCCGGTGCCTGCGAAACGTCCGCATGGAAACCGTTGCCCTGCAACGACAATGCGACATCACGCACGGGCAGCGGAGTGCTGTTGGTGAAGCTGACGGTGGCCGACACGGCCTGGCCGGGAGCGGCTGTCGCGGGGGCGGAAAGCCGCACCGAGGCGTTGTCGTCGGCAGGGAAGAATCCGCCGACCGCGCTCGCCCCGAGCAGCCGGATGTCCTGGGTGGCACCGGAATCGAGTGAGCCGGTCTTCACCCGCACGACGCCTCGCGCGGCAGGGTCGTACCACCAGCCGGACGGGGCCTTGTCCAGGTCCGCCTTGCTGGCGTACTGCCGCAGGACGCCGTGGCCGCCCAGGACCGCCGCCGGTTTCGTTCCCGTGTGGACGGACAGCTGGTAGTTCCGCGCCGCCGGTTTCCCGGGGTAGGATCCGGTGCTCGCGCCGATCCCGACGGTCACCGTGCCCGGCCCGGACTGCGGCGCGTCCACGGTGAACGTCTGCCGGGCCTGCTCGCCGCGCTGATAGCCGCGCGTGACGCCGTCGTCCTCGGCGAGAGTGAAGCTGCCCTTGCCCTGCGGGTACACATCGACGGCGAGCTGCCCCTTGTCGCGGGTCTGCCAGGATGTCGTGCCCTCCGCCCACATCGGCACCACGGCACCGCCGCGGACGAACAGCGGAAGCTTGTCCAGCGGCGCGTCGTAACCGTCCACTGTGGTCGGACCGGTGTAGGTTTTGCCGCTCCAGTAGTCCACCCAGGTTCCCTTGGGCAGGTAGATGCCGTTGCGCACGGAGGAGCTGTCGTAGACCGGGGCGACCAGGAAGTCGGTGCCGGACAGGAATTCGTACTTGGCCTTGTCGGTCCACGCGTTCGGGTCGCCGGGATACTCGAGCGCCAGCGGCCGGACCTGGCCGACGCCGGTCTGGTGCGCCTGGACCGAGTAGCTGTAGGTGTAGGGCAGCAGCCGTTCCTTGAGCAGCAGGTACTTGCGGTTGATCGAGGTGTAGGGCTCGCCTTGGCGCCAGGGCTGCTTGTCCGAGGAAGCCCAGCCGTCCATGGTCATCGCGACCGGCAGGAAGGACTTCCACTGCAGGTCGCGGACGTAGGTCTGCGGGGAGCCGCCGAAAATGCCGTCGATGTCGCCGGTGTTGTAGGCGATGCCGGACAGCGTCGAGCCCGCGTAGGTCGGGATCTGCCATTTGATGTAGTCGTAGGAGCCGGACTGGTCGCCGCTCCACAGCACGCCGCACCGCTGCGCGCCGGCCCAGCTCACCGGCTGCCAGACGAAGCCGCGGGCGTCGCTGTTGTCCTCGATGCCCTTGTGCGCGGTGTCGCAGGCGTCGAGCGCGAACTGGTAGCCGGGGCCGACCCAGGCGACGTCCAGTTTGCGCACGCGGACGCCCGCCTTGACCTCCTCGGCCTGGTTGGGCACGCCGTTCTCGGTCCACAGGCCGAGCTGCATTTTGTTGTCCCGCAAGCCTTCGCCGGTTTGCTGCAGGTTTTCGTAGCCGCAGCCGTAGCCGTCGTTGACCAGCATCCAGCCGTTGGGCATGCCGTGCTCGGGATAGCCTTCGGCGACCTTCACCGCGTCGAGGGTGTGCCGTTCGCCGCGGTTGGCGTTGTGCAGGTAGCAGTCGGAATCGCCGGTCTCCAGGCCGTAAATGGGCGGGAGGAACGGTTTGCCGACCAGGTCGGTGTAACCGGAGATGACGTCCTTGAGCCCGTCGCCGACGACGTAGGTGGCGTCGAAGCGGCGTTCGTCGTGCGTTGTGCGGACCGGAGCGGCGAACGAATAGCTGCCCGGCGCGAAGGTGTTGCGCAGCACGCCGTACCCGGCCGTCGAGGCGTAGAACGGCTGGGAGTTGGGCGCGCCGCCGTCGTTCCAGTTGTCGTCGGCGAAAATCTTGATGGTCTGGTCGCGGTGGCTGAAGCGGCCGTTCTGCTCGCCGCCGCCGACGTACTGTTCGGCGGTGCCGCGGGCGAGCGTCTGCGTGGTGGTGTCCCCGGTCCAGGACAGCGGGGCGGACTCGGCCCAGAGCTGCTTGCGGTCCGCGCCGTCGTAGAGGGCGAACTTCAACGGGTGCTTGTAGGCGCGGAGCGTGGCCTTTCCGGTGCTGAGAGCCCAGTAGGAGCCTCGGTCTGTCCGCGTCGGCACCACGGGGGCTTTTCCGTTCGGCAACACGATCTTGCTGCCCGCCGGATCGGTAAAGTCACCGTCCGGCGCGAGCCAGACCCGGACCGCGCCCTCGGCCGGGAAGCTGACCCGGACGGCCGCGGCGCCCGCGGTCAAGGTGGTCGCCGGTCCGTCGGCGGAGAGGCCGGTCAGGTCGCCGAGCTGCCCGGCCGGGGCAGCAGCGGCGTGGGCGGTGGCGGGGGTCGCGACGGCCAGCAGGACCAGCACTGCGGCCAGGGATCGGAGCGGATGCGTAAATCTGCTCATTGCATACCTTTCTTGCGCATTAACATGCACAGGGCGCTTCTGTATAGCGCACTCGGGCAGCGAAGTCACCGGCTGAACCGGTGGAGCAGACTTCCGTCGGTATCCGGATTCCGGAGCTCGCGCCGTCTCCGTTGCCACCGCGGGACGGCCGAGCCAGCGGCCCACGTCACTGCAGAGCGGCGGCACGGCGCGCACCGGAATGCCCGGCGTGGCAAGGACATGCGCGACGTTCACGCCCTTGCCGCTGGGGCACTGCTGTATGTCCAGCACCCGGGCGAGGGCGATCACCGCAGCGCGAGCAGCGTCGCCCCCACGACGGCGGCCCGATCTCCGTGGTGCGCCTGGACGATCGCGGGCGCCCGCAGCGTCCCGAGCCGATGCGCGACCTCGCGGGCAAGCGGGTCGAGCAGCAGGGGTCCGGCTTCGGCGAGGCCGCCGCCGACGACCACGGTGGAACACCCAGCCACGGCGCTGGCCCACGCGATCGGCTCCGCGAGCGCACGGACGCACTCGTCCCACGCCTCGACCGCCGCGGGATCTCCGTCGCGAACCCGCGCGGCGACGGTGGCCGCGTCCGGGGCCCCGGCGCGGCGCGCGAGCCCGGACGCCGACGCGACCTCTTCGACGCGGCGGCCGTCGGGCAGCCGGATCTGGCCGACCTCGCCCGCCCACGGGCTCGCGTCGAGCACCTCGCCGCGCACCACGAGTGCGGTCGCGAACCCGGTCCCGACCGGCGCGAACAGCACCGGCCCCGGTGCTCCGGCCGCCGCGCCGGTGCGGGCCTCGGCGAGCGCGCCGGCGCGGACGTCCTGCCCGAAAGCGAGTGGGACGTCGAGGCGGGCGGCGACGAGGTCGCGGACGGGCACGTCTTCCCAGCCGAGGTTGACCGCCTGGACGCACCGCCCGGCGCGCTCGTCGACGATCCCCGGGACGACCAGCCCCGCCCCGTCGACCGGATAGCGCGCGATGGCTCGGGCCACCAGATCGGCGAGCGCCGCGGGATCGCCGAACGGAGTCGGTTCGCGCCATTCGGCGAGCACGGAACGGCCGTCGGTCACGCGCATCTTGACGGTCGTGCCGCCGACGTCGATGCCGAGGACGGCCATCACGCGAGGATGACCGAACGGGACAGGGACCGGGGTCGGTCGGGATCGAGCCCGCGCCGCCGCGCGAGCGCGACCGCGAATCGCTGCGCCACGACCAGTCCGGCGAGCGGGTCGAGGTCGTGGTGCACGAACCGGGCCCCGGTGCGGGCGATCTCGCTCGCCAGTCCCTCCGGGGTCTCGCCGAACGACCACACGAGCCGGCCGGGCTGCGCGATCGCGATCGGGCCGTGCCGGTAGTCCATCGCGGGGTAGGCCTCGGCCCAGAACTGCGCCGCCTCCCGGGTTTTCAGCGCGGCCTCGCAACTGATGCCGACTGCGGCCCCGCGCCCGACGAAGGTGGCCTGCTCGGCGTCGAGCAGGTCGTCGACCGGTTCCAGCAGCGCGCGCCCGGCTTGGTGCGCCAGCTCGTCGACGTCGTCGCCGAGGCCGGCGCGCAGCAGCGCGAGCGTGCTCGTGGCGAAACGGGTCTGCACCACCGAGCGCTCGTCGGCGAACTGCAGCGCGACCACCTCGGCCGCGGCCGAAGCCGCAGGTCCGTCGCCCACCGCGGTGATCAGCGTGGTGGGCCGCCCGGCAAGCGCAGACAGCAGCTCGATGATTTCAGTCGTGGTGCCGGACCGGGAAATCGCGACGACGCGGTCGTACTCGCGGCCGACCGGGTACTCGGACGCGGCGAACGCGTCAGTGACTCCGAGCCCCCGCTGCTCCCGCGCGGCGGCGTAACTCATCGCGACGAACCAGCTGGTGCCGCACCCGACCACGGCCACCCGCTCGCCCGGCTGCGGCAACGCGTCGGCCGCCGACGCGGCAACGTCCGCCGCGGCGAGCCACATCTGCGGCTGGGAGGCCAGCTCGGCGGATACGAAGGACCCGGACCCCGGCGCGGCGGCCGCACTGGTCGCGGAGGACTCAGGGGAGGACGGCTCTGTCATGAAGGCCCTTCGGTCCGTGAGCGGGGGCCTCAGTGTAGACGATCGTTTATGAGTGAAGTAGGCGATTTACGTCATCTTCAAGCATCTGGTGCGTCTGTTGTGCTCGACGGCCGCTCCGCTTCGCCAAACTGGGCGGTGGCGGAGGAGCCGATCCGATGGCGAAGCGGCTGTCCGGCAATCTGGAACGGTACGGCCGGTCGACGGCGGCGGACTAGGTGAGTCCATTGTGGACAACGCGCTCGGCAGGGTGGAGATGTACTGACGATTCCGTAGCCGAACTCAGGAAGCGGCAAGGCTTTCGTAGATATCCCGCGTTTCCTGCGCCCACGCCACGGGCCGGAACGTCTTAGGGTCCAAGCGAATGTGGACCCGGCGGCCTTCCGCGTGGATGGCGCCCGTATCGGAAAGCACCTTGAACGCATACCCGACGCTGGTCTCGCCGACGCGATCGACGACGAGGTGCACGTAAACCGGCCCGGTGCCGAAAATCGGGGCCCGGTAAGTGATCGCGAACTCGGCGACCCCGACCGACGCGTCGGGGTGGCCGAGCTCGCCGTTGCGGTAGCTGTATCCCTTGGCGTCCCAGAACGTCGTGAGGGCGCGCTCGACCACCAGCCCGTAGCGGGCGTTGTGGACCATGCCCATGGAGTCGAGATCGTCGAAATGCACGAAGACCGGCTGCAAGTGCCCGCGGTCCACGGTCGGCCCTTGGTTCACGTCGGTTCCCTTCCCCAGTGCGCCGCGGAGGACGAGGTCGCGCGGCTGCTCGGCAGGGGAGTCCGGCCGGTCAAGTCGATGACCGGCCGGACGCCGATCGGCGCGCGCGGCTATACATACCACTGCACGTAGCCGCGTTTGAGCGACGAATGAACACTGGTGCAGTACGCGTAGCTCCAGTTTCCGCTCTCTCCGCCTTCGTAGGGACCTCCGACAGCCTTCCCGTTGTTGCACACGGCCACGGCTTGATAGGCGGCCCTGCCGCCGCCCGTGCAAGAGGCGCCGAAGGTGTTGCTGTCATGCCAAGTCCGGCAGTGCCCGATGGCTGGCGTCGCGTCAGCCGGCTCCGGCACTCCCGCCAAGCCGAGGACTCCGGTGCCCAGCACGGACAGCATTGCCGCACCGGCGGCGGCCGACCTCCGCCGGAGTCTTCGATCGCGGCCTTGCCGGAGCACGGCTACCACCACCCGCCGCAGCCGCCGAAGCTGCTGCACGCTCGCAGATAGAAGTGCTTGACGTGCGAGTAGCTGCCACGCGACCCGCTCGCGTTGCTGACACTGCCGTCTTTGTACAACTGCACATAGGTGTAGGACGTGGTGACGCCGATCGACCAGGATCCCTTGTAATAGCCGCCGCCGGTCGCGTTCCAGGTCTTGCAAACGTGCGAATTGCCGCTGTGCCCGTCGTACAGCGTGGTGCACCCGCTCGCTGCCTCCGCCGGCGCCGTGCCCAGCGTGAAAGCCGTCGCCGCGGCGGCGGCCGCCACCGCGCCGCTGAGCACACGCTGTCTCTTTCTTCGGTTAAGGGCTGTCGTCATGGTGGATCCCCTTTCCTCGGTCAGCAGTTGTTCCGGAGGAACCGCACGGCATGCCAGTCGGCGTGCGGGTCGGCGGAGTAGGCGGGCGGCGTGGTGTACAAGAGTTTTCCGCCGTTGCCATAGAACGAGGTCGTGCGGTGGTCCGCCTGGTTGTTGACCCAGGACCCGCTCCGGGTGAAGCCATTCGGGAGCTCGTGGAAGTCGCAGCCCGAGAAGGACAGCTCCCGGCCGGGGTAGCCGCTGTCGTCCCGGATGCAGAACGAGCCGTGCGGGCAGAATGCGAAAGCTGCGCGAGTGCCGGTCGCCTCCGCCGTTGTCGCGGTGACAGCGAGCGAAACCGCAATCGCGCCCAGCAGCACACCGGCTTTTCCTCGCATTGAAACCCCCTTCTCCGAGCCCCTGTCGGGAAGTCAATGCTCGCGCACGGAGAAAGCGGGCCGCGATGGTTTAAGCCAGAACTCAATCCATGGGGGAGCGGAATCCGCCGTGTCCCGGTTTCCCGCAGGCGCACCGGCAGCCGGGGGACGTGCCTGGCCAGCGAAACCGGTCAGGCCGTCGCTGCTTCGCTCACCCCTGGTTCCGGCCGTCCAGGGACTCGCAGTACTGCCGCAGGTGCTGAGCCTCGGTTCGGCTGTACAGCGGGAACGTGAAGCGCGAGCCGTCCGGCCAAATCAGGGTCTGCGCGCGGAACTTGATCTCGGGCGTCTGCGGCGTGCGTGCCTGCCAGACGATCCGCGGCGGGGGCGCGCCGGCGGGGTCGGCGATCGTCGATCCGGTGTCCACCACGGCGACGCACGACGGCGAGAACACCAGCCACGGACCGCCCAGCTTGCGCAGGCGGTCGGTCAGGTCGAGCGCCATCGCGTTCGCGGGACCTTGCACGTCGGCCGCCCGCTTGCCCTTGGCGCCGCCGCCGCTGCCGTCGCTGTTCATCACGGCGAACACCAGAAATGCCGCCCGGCCGGCGCCGCGCAGAATGTTCCAGAAAAACCGCCGGACGACTCCCTGCCCCTCGACGGTGCCGTCGCGGCGTCTGCCGGGCACGTCGAAGCGCAGCTTGTCGTCGCTCAGCCGCAGCGCGACGACCGGCTCGCGCCACTGGCCCCGCATCATCTCCTCGACCCGCTCCCGGAACCCGGGACGGACCATGAGCTGCTCGGTTTTGCGGTCGAGACCCTCTTGATGCTCGAGAATCTTCCGCGCCGCCTGCCGTCTGCCCGCGGTGGGCGCCGACTGGGCGATCTCCTCCGGCGGGCCGGCTAGATGTCGAGGTTCCCGCGGGTCTCCTCCGGGCTCTTGTCCCCGCCGATTTTGCTCTTGTCGAACCACGGTTCGTCTCCTTCGGGGGTGACGGCGTCCTTGCCTTCGGCGTACCCGGACTTCCCGACCGCGATCCCGGCCTTGACGCCCGCGCCGGCGACGAACGGCTTGACGCCGACCGAAGTGCCGAACGCCGTGGTGAGCACCCGGTTGCTCGGCTGGAAGCCCTGCGCGGCCGCGCCGATCCCGAACTTGGTCTCGCCCGGCATGACCCCGACGCGCAGTTTCCGGGTGAAGACCTCGATCTTGCCCGAGAACTTGACCAGGAACTGCATGAACGTCTCGAGCAGTTTGCCGAACTTGCCGAGGTAGCGGGTGACCTTCGCCAGCACGCTGGCGGCCTTCGCGATGGAGGCGGTCATCGCGGCGGCGACCGAGCCGCCGAAGCTGATCACCGAGGCGGCGAGCGCGGGCAGCCAGAGGGTGATCAGCCAGGAGACCAGCTCGGTGATGATCGCCTTGATCACCTCTTCGATGACCACCATGACCATCGACCACATCTGCAGGACCTCGGCGACCGAACCGGCGGCCGAGCCGACCCCGCGGATGCCCGAGGAGAAGTCGCCGAGCGCTTCCTTCGCCGCGTTGCCGGCGTCGTCCACCCACTCGGCCAGCGCCGTGTCGCCGGTCCGCTCGAAATCGTCGGCGAGCGCGACGAAGCCCTGCGCGATCGCGGAGAAGTTCTCCGACGCGTGCCCGATCGCCGGGCCGTCGCCGGTGACCTGGTGCAACGCGTCCTGGAGCGGCTGGACCAGTTCGAGCAGCATGTTCAGCCCGTGGCCGACCAGCCAGCCGATCGGGTCCATCGCGAAGGTGACCATGTCGCCGGCGGCCGCGCCGACGAACTTCGCCCCGTCGCCGACCAGCGCGGCGCCCGCCGAAGCCAGCTCGCCGGGGTTGTCCGCCTGGACCGCCTGCTGGGCGTGCCCGGCGATCGACTTGCCCGCCTTGTAGACCGTCCCGGCGACCGGCACGTACCCCGCCGCGCGATCGAGGTTCGCGCCCGTGCTCTCGTCGTACGGCTGGACGTTCAGCGTGTCCGCGATGCTCTTCTTTTCCTTCGCCATCAGGCCTGCTTCCCCCCGTCGATTTCGGCCTCGTACTTGCCGAACGTGACCTTCCCGGCGTCCTCGGCTCCCCGGTACATCTCGGCGGCCTTGTTCAGCTTCGTGATGAAACCGTCCACGCCGTCCTGCATCTCGCCCAGCAGCGAGCGCAGTTCGTGCAGGCGGTCGGTGTAGCCCTGCTTGGCGAAGGCGCCGACGACGCCCCACGCCTGGTCGGACACGTCGGCGGCGTCGATCTTGCCGCCGAACTTGGCTCCCTCTTGCTCGTAGTAGGGGAGCTGCCGGACGTACCCGGCGATCGCGTCGACGTTCGTCTGGATGTTTCCCATCGAGAAGCCCCTCAGTCGGCTCAGTCGCGGCGGAGAATGGAGTTGTCGTCGAAATAGTCGTCGTCGTCCCGCGGCCCGGGGCGGCGCCGGGGTGCCGCTTGCTGCGGAGTCTGCTGCTCCGACGCGGGTTCCGCCGCCTCGGTTCCCCAAGCTTCCGCCTGCGCCTGCCGGACCTGTTCGGAGGTGTTGACGCCGAACGCGTCGCCGAAGGCGTCGTCCACGATCCCGGCCTGCTGCTGGACGGCTCCGGCGACCGCCTGGCGCAGGGTGCTCATGATCAGCGCGGACAACTGCGCGGGGTCGAGGCGCGCGGCGCCGGCGGCGAGCCGGATGTCGGTCACTGTCCCGCCGGCGCCCGCGACCACCGTGACCGCTCCGTCCGGCGAGGTCACGGCGTTCTCGACCTGCGCGATCCGCTCCTGCATGTCGCCGACCCCGGCGAAATTCGCCTCGGCCTGCCGCACCTTGGCCTGGAAATTCTCGAACTGGGCGATCAGCTCGTCGATGTGGGCGGACATCCCATCTCCCTTGTGCGGTGCGTCGGCGTTCGCCCGAATTGTGCCAGATGCGTGGGTGAGCCGAGCGGGCATCGAGAAGATCGCGCAGCATCACCGGGCGGTTTCCGTGCGTGCACGACGCCGCTCTCGGCCCGTTGTGCCGCACGATGCGCGCTGGGCACGGGGTACGGGATGGTGATGCGGATCCGCTGCTCGCCTGGCTGCTGTCGCGGTGGCTGGGCCGGTGAACGGTCGGGCAGCGCGGACCTGCCGGGTTTTCCCGTTGCTCAGCTAGGAAAGCTCGTCGACCGGGGCGGACATCTCAGGCTGGCTGCGGGTGGTCGAGCGCCAGCAGCATCGCCGCGGACCAGCTGAAGCCGCGTGAGTTCATCGGTGCGCCGTCGGCGGGGTTGTAGTTCTCCATCAGCGGACCGTTGCCCAGCATGCCGCCCGCGTTCGAGCGCAGCTGGCCGGCCAGTGCCGCTGAGTCGGCGCCGTATCCGTAGCGCTGCAGGCCCGCCAGCGCGAAGTACGCGTGGTCCAGCCACACCGCGCCGCGCCAGTAGCCGGTCGGCTGGTAGTACGGCGAGCTCGCCGAGGTGGTCGGGAACGGCATGCGGGTGTCGAATTCGCTGGGGGACAGGAGGTTCTTCCGCGCGGCTGCCGCCTGGCCGGGGGTGGCGACGCCGGCCCACAGCGGGATGACGCCTTCGATTCCCTTGCCGCGTGCGGTCAGCCGTCGGCCGGTGCCCAGTTCCGTGTCGTAGAACCAGCCGGTGGCCGGGTCGAACATGGTGCGCTGGACGGCGGCCGCGACATCGGCCGCCGAGGCGCGGTAGGAGCGGGCGGCCTGGTGGTCGCCGAGCCGGTCGGCGATCAGCGCCAGGGTTTTCTTGTCCAGCACCAGGTAGGAGTTGAGATCCACGGATTCCTGGGCGAGCGACGAACCGACGACCTGTCCGGTCGGCGAGATGTTGTCCACGACGGTGGCGCCGAGCTTCGCGTCGAAGCGGGGCGCGTTATCCATTCCGCTTTCCCACGCCGCCGCCAGGCGTTTGTCCTCCGCGGTCGCGTTGGCCGGATCGACGGTGGCGCCGTACTCGGCGAGGCCGTTGTGGTCGTGGTCGCGGTTGCGGTACCACCAGGCGTGGTAGGCGGCCAGCTTCGGGTACATCTCGCGCAGGAACCCGAGATCGCCGTTGCGCTGGTAGACCGACCAGACCGCCCAGGAGGCCAGGGGCGGTTTGGAGTTGCGCTCGTTCCAGTTGCCGCCGCCGCGGGCGGGGTCGTTGTAGAAGACGGCGTCCGGGATCATCCCGGCGTCCTGCGGCCGGGCCGTCGCCGCCGCGGTCGCCTGGTAGTCGAACATGGACCGGATCTGGGATTCGGCCAGCGCCGGATCGAACACGGCGGTGCCGACCGCCTGCTTCCAGGTGTCCCATGCCCACAGGCCGTTGAACCACTTGTTGGAGATCGCGGGCGTGATGCCGTCGTGCTTCAACGCGCCCGCCGGACTGCGCCAGTTGGTGACCAGCGTTTCGACGGACTTCACCGCCAGCCGCCGCCGGTCCGGCGGAACGCCGCGCGTGGCCGCCGCGACGTAGCCGTGCCAGCGGGCGTCGTCCTCGGCGACGGTGCGCCACGGCTGAGCCAGTGCGCGCCTCGCCGTCGGCGCGTCGGCGGCGGCTTCGGCGGGGGTGAAGGTGTAGGACTCGGTCCAGGTCAGCGTTCGCCGACTGTGCGGGCCGAGCACCAGGGGCGCGTCGCTCGTGGTGGTGTACGTGTCGCCGGTGACCGTGGTGGTCACCGGATCGGCGTGGGCGACCTGGAACCGTTCGGTGCCGTCGGTCAGGTAGTCGTTCGTCTCGCGCACCTCGGCGAAGCCGACCGCGACGCCGTCCTTGGTCGCGGAGAGCCGGGGAGCGTCGTGCTGGGGTCCGGCGTCCGGCCGCAGCAGCGTGCCGCTCCAGCCTGTCCGGACCGACCGCGGCCGGTGTTCGGTGTTCTCCACGGTGGCCTGGACCAGTGCGGTGCGGTTGCTGGCATAGCGCAGTTCCATGACGACGCGCAGACCGTCGATCTCGAAGCTCTGCCGCAGCGTGCCGGGCAGCGAGCTGAATGCCGGGTTGCGAGCGTCGGCGAGGTTGATCGGGCGCCCGGCTTCACTCAGGGTGAGCCGGCTGAAACCGGCGCTCAGCCACCACGGGTATTCCTGCGCGAGGTACAGCGGTCCGGTGAACGCACCGTAGGAAGCGGTGTCCCCGGCTTTGGGCAGCGCGTAGGCGTGCCATGCGCCGCGATCGGCGAACACGTTGATATCGCTGACATCGCCGCCGGCCGAGCCGGGCAGCGCCGAAGCGGGTACGCCCTGCAAGTCGAGCACGTCCGCGTAGGACGCGGCGGGCTCGGACGCGACCGCGGGCGGCGGGAGAAGGAGCGTGGCGCCGACGGTGATCACCGCGAGAGCTGTGCGCAATCGGAACATGAACACCTTCCTGAGCAAGGGAATCGACCCTCCGGAAGCGCCGCGGCACCCCCGGCCCCGCCAGCAGCCGCGACGGTGGCGGACGCGGCTTCTCCGCATCGACGGGGAACGATATCGCTTGGCCGGCGACACGCCCGGACCGGACGCGATCTTGGTCCGGCCGAACGGTTCCGCGTCTCGGCCCGGGTGCGCGGGGCGCGACCTGCCGCCGAGACGGTGTCCGTCGCTGTGCGGCAGCTGGGCGTACCGCCGAAAGGATGATCACGGCTGGAACGCGAGCAAGCGCCGTTAGGGTGTGCCAGATCATCGAATTGCGGTGCACTGGGGGTGCAGATGACGGTGAACAGGCGTGGTTTCCTGGCCGGAGTAGCGGGAACGGCCGGCTCGGTGGGGCTCGGCGCGACCGGACTGGCATCCGGCGCGCGGGCGGAATACTCTGCCAGCCAACCTCTTTCGGTCCGGCAGGGCACGAATGTGGCGGCCCAGCTGTCGCCGGACGGCCGGACCGTCGCGATCGACCTGCTCGGCGTGCTGTGGCTGCTGCCGGCGCGGGGCGGAACGGCGAAACAGCTCACCGGGGACCTTTTCGACATCGGATTGCCGTCCTGGTCCCCGGACGGCACGACGCTGGTGTTCCAGTCCTATCGCGAAGGCGCCTTCGACCTGTGGACGATCCGGGCCGACGGCAGCGGCCTGCGGCGGCTGACGGGCGGGCCGTTCGATCACCGCGAACCGGTCTTTTCCCCGGACGGCCGCTCGATCGCGTACTCCTCCGACGAAGGCGGCAGTTACGGCATCCGGGTGCTGGACGTCGCCTCCGGGACCAGCCGGGCGATCGCCGACAGCCCGGCGGAGGAGTACGAACCGGCCTGGTCGCCGGACGGGTCGAGACTCGCGTTCGTCGCGGGCGGGAAACGCGTCGACGTCGTCTCCCTCGCCGACGGCGCCCGTTCCACGCTGGTCAGCGAACCCGGCGCGGTGCTGCACAGTCCGATGTGGACTCCGGACGGAAAGGACGTCGTCTACACCCGGGTCGCCGGCGGCCCGGCGCCGCTGCCGCCCGCCGCGGTGGAGCTGGCGCGCGCCGGGAAACCGTTGTTCACCGGGGAGGACGTGTTCCCGTTCCGGGTTTCCTGGTTCAGCGCCGACGAATTCCTCTACACCGCCGACGGTGCGCTGCGGCGGCGGAAACTCGGCGGCGGCGCGGCGACGGACATCCCGTTCCGCGCTCCGGTCGCCGTCGCCGAGGGGCCGCTGCACGCGCGTCCGCGGGATTTCTCTTCCACCACCCCGAAACCCGTGGCCGGGATCGGCAGCCCGGTGCTGTCGCCGGACGGCGGCCGGGTCGTGTTCCGCGCGCTGAACGACCTTTACCTGATGGAGCTGGGCCGGTTGCCGCGCCCGCTGACCCGCGACGCGTGGTGGAAATGCGACCCGGCGTTCTCGCCCGACGGGGGCAGGCTGGTCTACTCCACCGATCGCGGCGGCACGCTCGACCTGTGGATCCGCGATCTGAAGACCGGGCAGGACCGGCAGCTGACGAACCTGCCCGAGCTGGCCGCGACGTCGAGCGCCTGGTCCCCGGACGGCGCCCGGATCGCGTTCCTCGACCAGACCGGCGCGCTGCACACCGTCGAGGTCGCGACCGGCGCCGTGCGGCAGGTGTTCACCGCGGTCTTCGAGCCGGGCCGCCCGTCCTGGTCGCGCGACGGCAAGGTCATCGCACTCGCCGCGGTGAAGCCGTACTCGACGCGGTTCCGCGAGGGGCTGAACAAGATCCTGCTGGTGGACACCGAAACCGGCGCCGGCCGTTACGTGGACCCGCTGCCGGAGCGGTCCATCCAGACCCGCGGCGACGACGGCCCGGTGTGGTCGCCGGACGGGCGGCAGATGGCGTTCGCGGCGGCCAGCGTGCTGTGGGTGATCGACGTGCACCCGGACGGCACCCGCGCCGGCCCGCCGCGGCAAATCACCGACGAGGTCACCGACGCGCCGAGCTGGAGCGGCGACTCGAAAACCCTGCTGTACCTGAACAACGGCCGGTTGCGGCTGATCGCGGCGGCCGGCGGCGCGCCGCGCACCGTGCCGACGCGCCTGACCTGGACCAACGCCCGCAACCGCGGCCGGGTGATCGTGCGCGCCGGGCGGATGTGGGACGGCACTTCGCGTGCTTCGCGCACAAACGTGGACATTGTGGTGGACGGCGGCCGGATCGCTGCGGTGGAGCCGGCGGGCAGCGGGCTGGACGGCGAGATCGTCGACGCGCGCGACGGCGTGGTGATCCCCGGGCTCGTCGACATGCACAACCACCGCCAGATGCAGGGCTACGGCTACGGCGACCGGCAGGGCAGGCTGTGGCTGTCGCTCGGGTTCACCACGACCCGATCGCCGGGCAGCCCGGCGTATCACATGGTGGAGGAGCGGGAGTCGATCCAGTCCGGCACCCGGCTCGGGCCCCGGTTCTTCGCCACCGGCGAAGCCATCGACGGCTCGCGCGTCTTCTACAACTTCATGCGGCCCACCTTCGACGAGCGGCAGCTGGAACTCGAGCTGGAACGGGCCGGGAAACTGGATTACGACCTGCTCAAGGCCTACGTGCGGCTCAGCCCGGACATGCAGCGCCGGGTGATCGAATGGGGGCACCAGCGGCGGCTGCCGGCGACCTCGCACTACCACTACCCGGCGCTCGCGTTCGGCGGCGACGGCATGGAGCACATGGGCGCCACCAGCCGGTTCGGCTACTCCCGCACGTACTCCCTGCTCGGTGCCGGATACGACGACGTAGTGGCCCTGTTCCTGCGTCGCGGCGCCGCGCGCACGCCCACGCTGTTCGCCGCCGCGGCGCTGTTCCGCGACGACGAAAGCCTGGTCGCCGACCGGCGGGTGCGGACGCTGTATCCGGCGTGGGAGTACAAGTCGCTGCAGAAGACCGCCGAGGCCGCGAAGACCGCCGACCAGACCGCTGCGCTGAACAGCCTGGCGCGCCAAGTGAAAGAGGCGGCGGCGATCCTGCGCGGCGGCGGCCGGATCGTCACCGGCACCGACTCGCCGATCGACCACACCGCGGTCAGCACGCACATGAACCTGCGCGCGATGGTCGCCTACGGCTTCACCCCGTACGAAGCGCTGATCACCGCGACGAGCATCCCGGGCGACGTCCTGGGCGAGCCGCTGGGCCGCGTCGCCCCGGGTTGTCACGCCGACCTGGCGGTGCTCGGCAGCGACCCGCTCGCCGACATCAAGGCCGCCGCCGACGTCCGCCAGGTCCTCGCGAGCGGGCGCGTGCACACAGTGGACGAACTGCTCGCCCCGTTCGCGTCGGCCAACCCGGCCGCCCCGGCCAGCGCGCGGCTGACGCCGGTTCCGGATCATCCGGACAACGCGGCGTTCTGGTGGCACGACCCGCACTACGTGGAGAGCGCCCGCACGTCCTGCTGCACCGGCGATTAGCGAGTTTTCGGCTTGGCCTCGGCGTTTCGCGGCGCCGAGGCCAGGCCGCTGCCCGGCTCGCTAGGAGCGATCGAAGAGGGCGACCACGCTGTGCGGCGCCTCCCGGCCGAAGAAGTTCTCCAGGTTCTGTGCCGAGACGCCGGCGACCTTGCCGCTGCGCGGAAACAGCCGATCCTCGTAGGCGGCGAGCGCGTCCTCGACGTCGGGTTGCCCGGCCAGTTCGCCCGCCAGGTCGGCACCGTCGTACATGGCGAGGTTCGCGCCCTCGCCGGCAAAGGGGGACATCAGATGCGCGGCGTCGCCGACGAGCGTCACGCCGGGCACCCGGTCCCACTCGATGCCGACGGGAAGGGCGTAAATGGGCCGGAGACGTGGCTCCACGTCGCTTTCGGTGACGAACGCGGTGAGCAGCGGCGACCAGCCGGCGAACTCGGCCGCGACTTGACGCAGGCCCTCGGACGGGTCGCCGAAGTCGATCGACTTCGTCCACTCCTCGGGCTTGTTCAGCGCCGCGTAGCCGGATACGCGCCCGTCGGCGTAACGATGGGCGATGATGCCTTTGCCCGGCTCGACCGCCATCAGCGTGCCGCTGCCGATCGCCTCCACACTCGCCCGGTGGTCCGGTGCGCCTGAGGCGAAGCCGATCTCGATGAAGCTGGTTCCGCTGTAGAGCGGCTCTGCGGGGGTGAGCAGCGGGCGCACCTTCGACCAGGCGCCGTCCGCGCCGACGACCAGTTCGGCGTGCGCGGCCGCCTCGTTTGCGAAGACGAGGTCGAAGCCGCTCTCGGGACGGCGCCGGATCGAGTCGAGTTTGTGCCCCCACTTGACGGTGCCGGGCGCGAGCGACTCGATGATCAGGTCCCGGAGTTCGCCGCGATCGACCTCCGGGCGCGCCGATCCGGGATCCCCGGGCAGGTCGAACAGGACCGTGCCGGCGCGGTCGGCCACGCGTTTGGCGTCCTCGCCCGGGCGGACCAGGCCGAGGAACTCGTCGTACAGACCGGCCGCGCGGAGAGCCGCTTGCCCGGTCTCTTCGTGAATGTCGAGCAAACCGCCCTGCGTGCGGGCGGTCGCCGACGCCTCGGCCTCGTAGATCGTCGCGGCGACGCCGTTGACCTGAAGCACCCGGGCGAGCGTCAGGCCGCCCAGCCCCGCTCCGATGATGGCGACGGACTTCTGCATGGTGCGCTCCTCTGTCGAGCCAGCCTGCGCTGGCAAGGGTGATCTCCGGGAAGGGGCGGGAAGACCCGATCCCGGCAAGGAGCCGCTGACCGAGCAGAAACGTCTGCGTCGATGTGTGCGCGATGCTCGGGGGCTGAACCCTGGAGCATCGTTTTTCGCGACGCTGCCACTATAGCTCAGCATCCGGCGACGGTCTCGGTCCGGTCCGTCTCAGCCGCCCTGGACGGCCTGTCGCCGCGGCGTTCAGGAAACAGGGAGACCCGCCGCCGGATCCGGTCCGGCTTCGCCGAGATCGGCGAGACGCGTTTCCGCGGTCCCGCCGGACAGTGCCGGGCGCTGCCCCGAGCAGCGGGCACGCCGGGTCGCCGCCTGCACCGCTCGCTGCCTGCGGGAGGGCCGCCCGTTGTGCCGCTGAGGTGCGGAGCGAAACCGGTGTCGCCCGCGGAGCGGACGTCGCGGCTGTCCGGCGGCGGGCGGGAACCGGCCGGGGCCGTGATCGGGCGATGCGATTGGTACGGTCCGGAACTGCGGGTCGGCGAGGATTCGGGACTGGGTGGGTCGATGAGGGCGAAGACAGCGGCGGCGGGGTTAGGGATTTTGGCGCTGGCACTGGTGTTTGTGCCAGGGGTGCGGCGGCTGTGGGAACCGGACCCGTCTGCTTCGGTCGAGGAATCCTTGTCGGCGAGCCCGGTTCCGGCGGGGCGGGCATCGGTCCCGGCCGAGTTCGACGGCAGCACCGGGTGGGCGCTTCAGGACTCGTCCGGTCGTGCGGGGGTGATGGGTTCGGTGGCGGCTCCGCGTGCGGGCGTGGTGGTGTTCCACGCTCTCGCTCTCCAAGGTTCCCAGTCGTATCTCGTCGCGCGGGACGAGAAGACCGGCGCGGTCCGCTGGAAAACCGCTCCGATTCCTTATCCCTCGGGCGCGTTCACTCAGCGGTCGGCCTTGTTCACCGAAAAGGACGGCAAGGAGTACGCCGGCCTGAGCATCGCGGACCCGAAGACCGCTCGGACCCGGCTCTACGTGTACGACGCCGCGAGCCGGGGCGACCGGGTGGCGCCCGCCCGGGAGATAGCCGTCTCCGGAGCGCAGCGGGTTTCCTCCGGGCACGGCGACGGCCTGGTTGTCGGAAGACAGGACGCGGCCACCACGGTGGTGGACGTGACTACCGGGCAGAGCACGACATATCCCGACCAGAGTGCGGGCTTGCGGCCGCCCCGGCCGTGCGGCGAGTGCGCGGACCACGCCCGGGCAGTCGGCATGACGGCGAGCGGCCCGCTGGTCAAAGGCACCGGCGCGTTCTGGGTTCCGGCAGCGTGGTTCGCCGCCGCGGACGCGGACCTCTCCGCGACCGTCCTGCCGACCGGCCAAGTGCTCGCCGCGTCGTCGGCACCCGGTTCCGCCAGTGCACAGTGGACACTTCTCGACGCGCGCACTGGCCACGTTCAGGCACGCGCGACTTGCCGGCCACCGAAAACCGACGGCGGCGGCACGCTCGACTACTCGGCTTCCTCGGACAACAGGTACGTGGTCTCCGCGGGAGCGGGTTTCGATGTGGTGGCTCGCCGCGGTTTTTGCTTTGCGGAGCCCGCTTCGCCCGGCGACGCCGACCTTGCCGCCGTCGACACCTCCGGGACCGCCTACGGCACCGTCCGGGGACAGCATGCCAGCGTGTCGCTGAACACCGGGCAGGTAACCCCTTCGCCCGATGTTCAGCTGCCGGACTACGTCGGCGGAAACGTGGCCGTTCTTGGCGTGACCACCAATTCCGGCGGTCGAATACAGGTGTACCAACGCCGGGCGGGAGGCTGAGCGTCGTCTGTCGAGTTCAACCGCGAGGCGCGCCGGGCGAAGCACGAACGGAGCTCGGACGGCACTGTCCTCAGCCGCGAAAGGTCAGGAGCACAGAACGAACTCCGCGACATCGAGGCCAAGCTGGCGGCCGGCGTCGTGGTCGAGCCGGGTGTGCACGCCCGCGACGATGCGGCTCAACCCCGCTTCGTCGGCCGCGTCCTGGAACGTGCCGAACCGCCGGACCACCCCCGGCAGCGCCTCGGACTTGACCTCCAGCGCCCATCGCGGCCCGTACTCCTCGCGCAGGACCTGCGCGCCCGCCTGCGAGATCACGCTGTGCGCGCCGGGATACGCCGGATCCGCCGGGGTGGTGGCGAGGCTCGACCAGTCCGGGATCCCGTCCGTCGCCGGGTTTCCGTCGTCGGCGGCGAGGCGGACCGCGGTGATCGGCCGCCAGATCCGGTAGTGGTACTTCGCTTCGTAGAACGCGATCACGGCGTCGGCGAAGGTCAGGTTCAGCTGTGCGAACACCCGGGCCGCGTCGAGCAGGCTGCCGCGCGAACCGCCGACGACCGACTGCGCGATCTCGTTCCAGTAGTTCCAGATCGGCGCCGCCCAGAACCGTGCCTGCACGGTCTGGTCCGCGGTGCGGGTGGTGCTCGTGTCCCGGCCCGCCGCGGCGACCTCGTTCAACGCTCTCGCGTACCGGGCACTGTCCAGCGCGGGGTAGGGGCGGGGCCGGAACTGCCCGGCCCGGTCGAGCACGAACGGCGTCACGGCGGGCCAGTGGGTGAATACCGCGGGCGTGAAGGCGGGCGGCGTCGGCCGGTACTGCCCGGGGGCTGTGCCCGGCGTCAGCACCGGCGGGACCGCCGTGGAGCCGTCATCCGCGCGCAGGGCGAGCAGCAACCGGGCCACCAACCGTCCGGCTCGCACGCCGCGGTCGCGCTCGGCCGGCGGGATGCCGCTCAACTGCCCGGCCAGCAGGCTCGCGAATTCCGCGGACCGGGTGGGGTAGAGCGCGGCCAAGACGTCGTGCGCGGCCTGCGCGGCCGCCGCTTCCGGTGCCGCGTGGCCCCGGACCTCGAGCGTGAACAGGTACGGATGCCCGCTGCCGGCCGTTGCGACGACGGCGTCGTGCATCGCCGCGTGCAGCAGCGCGAAGCTGCGCGTCGGGTGCACGGTCGCGGGCTGGAGGCCGGGCGTGCGCACGATCGCCAGCAGCTCGCGGTTCCAGGCGAGGACGACGTCCGCGCCGCCCGGCCGGATCGGCGCCGCCGCGGCGGCGGGCCGTGGCAAGGCGGTGGTGGCGAGTACGGCGGCGGCCGCCCCGCCGGTGACGAGCAGGTGCCGGCGTGACATCGATGCGGTCATTTCGCTCCTCGGGTCGTCGGGAACTCCGCTCACAGATACGGTCTTCGGTTACGGCGTAACCCCGGTTCGTATCCCTCTGGTGGCGGGAAGAAACCGGTGGGGAGAAGGCGGGCGGTGCCGGTGGCACAGCGGTTCCGGCGCAGACGCGCCGAACAGGACGAAGCGGGCGCGGCGCCCCGCGCGCGGCTGCACGCGGTCGGCGCGGACGTCTACCCGGACTGGGAGGCGGTCTATCGCGACAACGTCGACCGCGTGTTCCGGCTGATGTTCTCGAAGGTCGGCAACCGGCCCGACGCGGAGGACCTCACCACGGAGGTCTTCCTGACCGCGTTGCGGCCGCTGCGGGTCTCGGCGAGCGTCGGCGAGGTCCGGGCGTACCTGCTGGCCACCGCGCGGACGGTGCTGGCCGGGCATTGGCGGCGCACGCTCGGCCGGGAGATCACCGCGCTGGACGAGGAGCGCGACGTCGCCGCGTTCGAAGCGGACACCGTGGACCCGGGCGTGCTCGCCCGCGCGGAGGCGATCCTCGCGCAGCTGCCCGAGCGCTACGGCCGGATCCTGCGCCTGCGGTTCCTGCAGGCGTGTTCGTTGAAGGAGGCGGCGGCCGAGCTGGGCACCACCGTCGGCAACGCGAAAGTGCTGCAGCACCGCGCGTTGCGCCAAGCGGCCCAGCTGGCGGAAGGGATGGAGACGTGAGCACTCGAGGCGTCCGCCGGTTCGTCAAGGACCTCCTGCGCCGGCGTCGGCCGCGCCCGTTCGAGGCCGGCCCCGGCGACGAGGCCGAGCTGCGCACCGCGGTGCTGCTGCGCGCCGCCCGGCCCGGCGGTGCGGCGGCGAGCGAGGAGTTCGTCGCCGCGCTGCACCGCCGGCTCGCCCAGGCGCTGCGCGAACCCGAACCCGAGCCGGTGCGGGGCGGCAACCGGCGCCGGTTCATCCAGGTGTCGTCGGCCGCCGCGGTGGCGGCCGCGGCGGGCGCTGGCGTCGAGTACCTGGTGACGTCCGGGGCAGAACCGGCCGCCGCGCCCCCGGAAGAGAAGACTCTGCGACCCGAGAACGGCCAGTGGCGAGCTGTTGTCGCGGCCCAAGACCTGCCCGAAGGCGGCGTGCTGCCGTTCGATTTCGGGGCTGTCGCCGGGTTCCTACAGCGCTCCGGCGGACAGGTGCGCGCGGTTTCGGCGACGTGCACGCACCTCGGCTGCCGGCTGAACCTGGACGCGCCGGCCCGGCGGCTGAACTGCCCGTGCCACCGGACGTCGTTCGCCGTCGACGGCGCGGTCCTCACACATCAGCTGCCGGTGACCCCGCCGCCGCTGCCGCACCTGGTGGTGCGCGAGGCCGGCGGCGTCGTCGAGGTCCTGGTGCCGGGGGAGGGAGCGTAACCCCCGCGCGTATTCCTGGTATGAGGAAATCCGTTGGGGTGAAACACTTCCTGCTCATCACCGCGGCCGCGCTGGCGTTGACGGCCTGCGCCGCGTCGCCTCCCGCCGCGCCGCCTCCGGCCGCCACGCCCATGGCGTCGATGCCCGGGATGACGCCGACGCCGTCACCGCCCGCGGCCGCCAGCTCGACGGCGAATGCTGTGGCCATCAAGGACTTCGCGTTCGCGCCCGCCGCGACGACGGTGAAGAAGGGCACCACCGTCACCTGGACCAACCAGGACCAGGACGCGCATACGGTCACCAGCCAGGGATCCGGTGGCCCGCTGCGTTCGCCGACCCTCCAAACTGGACAGTCCTATCAGTACACATTCAGCACGCCGGGCACGTTCGAGTACCTGTGCACCATCCACCCGTTCATGACAGCGACCGTGACGGTGACCCCGTGACCGAAGACGACCACAGCCCGGAAGGGATGACCCGGCGCCAGCTCCTGCGCCACACGGCGTGGTTCGGCGCGGCCGTGGTCCTGACCGTGACTGGCGGCGAGGTCATCAGCCGGATCGCCGCGCCGGGCGACGCCGCCGCGCTCGACGACCCGAACGCGTTGCGGTTCGTCCAGGTCAGCGACAGCCACCTCGGCTTCACCGGGCCTGCCAACATGGCCGTCGAGTCGTCGTTTTCCGAGGCCATCACGCAGATCAACGCGCTCGGGTACCGCCCGGACTTCGTCATGCACACCGGCGACCTGACCCACCTTTCGACGGCCGCCCAATTCGACCAGGTCAAGCAGATGATGAGCACTCTCGACACCGGGCACGTGTCGACGGTGCCCGGCGAGCACGACTCGATCGACGACGCCGGCCAGAAGTACCGCAAGGCCTTCGGCGCGGGCACGGCGGGCGACGGCTGGTACAGCTTCGACGTCAAGGGCGTCCACTTCATCGCACTGGTGAACACGCTGAGCCTGGAAAAGCTCGGCCATCTGGGGCCGGATCAGCTGGAGTTCGTGCGCAAGGACGTCGCGAAGCTCGGTTCGGACACGCCGATCGTGGTGTTCAGCCACATCCCGCTGTTCGCGATGTACCCGACGTGGGGCTGGGGGACCGACGACGCGACCCAGGCGCTCTCGTACCTGCGGCGGTTTTCGTCGGTGACCTGCCTCAACGGGCACGTGCACCAGTTGTTCACGAAAACCGAAGGCAACATCACCTTCCACAGCGCGACGACGACCGCGTATCCGTTGCCCCAGCCGGGAACGCGGCCGGCGCCGACTCCGGTGACACTGCCCGCGGGCAAGCTCAAGGACGCGCTCGGCATCCGCGAGGTGTCCTACCGCCCGGGCGGGCCGGGCCTGGCGGTGAAGGACGTGAAGCTGGCATGAACGTCGTCCTCCGCCTCGCGACGGCGGTGTGCCTCGCGGTGAGCGGCTATCTCCACGCGCAGCTGTACATCGGCGGCTATCGCGTGATCCCGGTGATCGGGCCGTCTTTCCTCGTTCAGGCTTCCGCGGCGTTCGCAGTGGCCGTACTGGTGGCTGTGGGCGGTCCCTTCCTGCTGCGCCTGGCGGCGGCCGCGCTGGCGGCGGGCGCCTTGGGAGGCTTCGTGCTTTCGCGGACGACCGGGTTGTTCGGCTTCTCCGAACGGGGTTTCCAGCCCGCGCCGGAGGCTTTGCTGAGCGTTCTGGCGGAAGCCGCGGTGCTCGTCCTGGTGGCGGTCACGCTGTACCGGATGCGCCGGACGGCCCGCGCCTGAACTCCGGCGGCGCACCGCGAGCGGCAGGCCCGCGGTGCGTTTCGGGGTTCACGGCCTCGCGGAGCGGCGTTCGGGCTACCGCGTTTTCTTGGTCGTTCTGCGGAGTTTGCCGCGCAGCGCGCGGAGTGCGACCGGTCCGAGGTCGTCGACCACTTCGATGAGCACGGCCAGCCGGTCGAGCGCGTCCAGGGCGGACTGGGCCCCGTCCGGGTCGACGCCTTCGTAGAGCTCCAGTCCGACGAACCCGGCGCTCACCGCGCGGGCGAGGCCCGGCGTGTCGATCACCTCGGATACCGGGGAGCCGGCCAGCAACCTGGTCAGGGCATCCTCGATCGGGGCGATCCACAGCTGCAGCGCCGTCGCGGTCGCTTCGGCGAGCTTGGGGTCGGCCTGCGCGCCGGCGAGCATCTGGGCGAGCACCGTGACATTGCCCTGGGCGCGTTCGTCGGCATGCAGGGCGCGGCCGAGCGCGAGAAGCTGCCGCAGGTCGGTGACCTGGCCGAGGCGTTCGCCGACGCTCGCGCTCGCGGTCCCGCCGGAGGAGATCCCGCTGCGGACCGGCATGAACATCTACGGCGTCCACGAACTGCC
>NZ_JBSFNS010000116.1:0-24466 GCF_053587275.1 Amycolatopsis sp. NPDC003676 | reverse complement strand
GCCACCGTGGTCGGGCAGCTGCTCGGCGGCGCGCTGGTCGCGGCCAACGTGTGGGACCTGAGCTGGCGGCCGATCTTCCTGGTCAACGTGCCGATCGGCATCATCGGGCTGCTGCTCGCGCGCCGCACGGTGCCGGACAGCCGGGCGAGCAACCCGCTCGGCGTCGACCGCTGGGGCACCGTGCTGCTGGCCGTTTCGCTGCTGTCGCTGCTGATCCCGATCATGGAAGGCCGCGCGCTCGGCTGGCCTTGGTGGAGCATCGCGCTGCTGGTGATCTTCCCGTTCGCCGCGTTCGGCTTCGCCCGCGTGGAGCGGAAGCTGGAAGCCGCGGGCGGCACTCCGTTGCTCCCGCCGGCTCTGCTGCGCACCGCGAGCGTGCGGCACGGGCTGACTGTCGCGGTGCCGTTCTTCTGCGCGTTCGGTTCGTTCATGTTCGTCTACGCGGTGACCCTGCAGAACGGCCTGCACCTCGGCCCTCTCGGCGCCGGACTGGCGTTGACCCCGATGGCCGTCGCGTACTTCACGACCTCGCTGGTCAGCAGCCACCTGGTCGCCCGGTTCGGCCGTAAGATCGTGCCGATCGGCGGGCTGATCCTCACCGTCGGCCTGATCGCGCTCGCCGGAACCGCGCTGCTGGACTGGCCTGATCTGTCGGTCTGGCAGCTGGCCCCGGCGATGGTGCTGATCGGCGTCGGCAACGGGCTCGCGATGAGCACGCTGTTCCGGGTGGTGCTTTCGCGAGTGCCCGCCGACCTGGCGGGTGTCGGCGGCGGCGTGCTGACCACGACCCAGCAGACGTCGCTGGCGCTGGGCGTCGCGGTGCTGGGCAGCCTGTTCGCCAGCTTGAGTGTCCCCGGCGCGATGGGTTACCAAGGCGCGTTTGTGCTGGTCATCGGGATCTTGGCGGCGCTCGCACTGCTGGTGTCCGGACTGGCGCGGAAGCTGCCGGACCCGCGCTGAGAAATTCGTCCGACGGAAAACCCCGCTCCCGGACGACGATGGAGATGTGACGGAACCTCGGGTGCAGCCAGACCCGGCCTTCGCGCTGCTCGGCCTCTACGAGAAGGCCCTGCCGGAGGTCTATGGCTACCTGCTCGCGAGGTGCGGCAACCGCGTGCTGGCGGAGGAACTGACGTCCGAGACGTTCCTGAGCGCGGTCGCCGCTTGCCGCAGGGAGCACGCGCCGCCGGTGAGCACCCCCTGGCTGATCGGGGTGGCCCGGCACAAACTGGCCGATCACTGGCGGCGCGCCGAACGGGAACAGCGCGGGCTGCGGCTCGTGCACGACGCCGGATGCGACGTCGAGGATCCCTGGGACGAACAGCTCGACGCCCTGCGCGCGCGGCAGGTGCTCGAAGCGCTGGCGGTCCCGCATCGGGCGGTGCTCACCCTGCGGTACGTCGACGGCCTTCCGGTGCGCGACGTCGCCGCGCACCTCGGCCGGACCATCCACGCGACGGAGGCGTTGCTGACGCGGGCCAAGACCGCGTTCCGCCGCGGCTACCAGGAGAAGGAGGGACGTGATGGCTGAACCGTTCGACGCGCTCGCGCTGCCCTCGACTCCGGCCGATCCCGATCCGGCCTTCGCCGAGCAGCTGCGGGACGACCTCCGCCGTCTGATCCTGAACGGAGCGGAGATGACCACCACCGAAACCACGCAGGCGCGAGCGGGTGCGCTGACGCCGTACCTGGTCGTGACCGATGCGCGGGCCGCGCTCGACTTCTACGTCGAGGTCTTCGGCGCGCGCCGCCGGTCCGATCCGATCGTGATGGACGACGGCCGGGTCGGGCACGCCGAACTGGACATCGGCGGCAGCGTGCTGATGCTGGCCGAGGAATTCCCCGAGCTGGGCAACGTCGTCGCGCCCGAGGGCGGCGCGATGGTGCGCGTCGAGGTGCCCGATCCGCAGAGCGCGGCGCAGCGCGCGGTGGAGCTGGGCGCGGAGCTGCTGCGTCCGGTCGAGGACCGCGGCTACGGGCTGAATGGCGTGATCAAGGACCCGTACGGCCAGCGCTGGCTGGTCGGAAAGGCCGCGCCACAAGCGAAAACGCCCGGGGAGCGCACGTATCGGCACGGCGAGGCCGGGTACTTCACCTTCCAGGTGCCCGACGAAGTCCGGGCCAAAGCGTTCTACGGCGCGGTGCTCGGCTGGCAGTTCAACCAGGGCAGCCTGCCGACCGCGTGGCGCATCGAGGGCCACGGCCTGCCCGGCGGGCTGTGGGGCGGCTCGGAACTGCAGACCGGGTGGAAGCTCATGTTCGCCGTCGACGACCTCGAAGCCGCGCTCGCCCGGGTGCGCGAGCAGGGCGGCCGGGCGGGCGAGGTGGAGAACCCGCCGTACGGCCGAACGGCCGATTGTGCCGACGACCAGGGGATCGAGTTCTGGTTGTGGGAACAGCCACGCACGTGACCTGGGCCAAAACCCCGGCGGCAAACCGGCCGCCGGGGCGCACACTCAAGAGATGGCCGCGCACTGGACGCCCCGCGACGAAGCCGAACTGACCGCCGGTTGGCAGCTGTGGCTCGCGCTGGGCTCGTGTGCCTGGCCGGGACCGGACTGGGACGGCACGCCCGCCGAAGCCGTCCGCGGCCTCGAACGCTGCTTCGCCGCGTGCGACGAGATTCTCGCCGCGCACGACCAGCCGGACTCCGCGGTCGCCGGGCTGGTGCGCTCGATGCTCCTGGCCGCGAACTGGACACGCGAACTGTGGCGCGACGACTCGGATCCGCTCGATTCCGAACGCGCCGCACTGCTGCACGCCGACCTGGCCGCTTTCGCCGACCACGCGGAAGGCGTCCGCACCCTGCTGGCGGCAGGAGGCGGGTGGGCCTCGCTTCCGCTGTGAACCGCCCGCCTTCTGTCTACAAAGGACTTACCAGCTCGCCGGCCGTTTCCGCTCCGGCTCGTACGGCTGCGTGATGACCTCGATCCCGTTTCCGCCCGGGTCAAGGAAATACACGCCGCGGCCGCCGTGGTTGTGGTTGATCTCGCCGGGGCCCTGACCGCCCGGCCCGGCGTGGTACTCGACCCCGGATTCCTTCAGCCGCAGGAAAAACGCGTCGAAGTCGTCTTCCGGAATGAGGAAGCAGTAGTGCTGCAGCTTGCGGTCTTCGTCGGGAACCGTGGCGAAGTCGAGCCGCACGCCGTTGCTGGTTTCGACGGGGATGAACGGGCCCCATTCCTCGCCGATCTCGAACCCGAGGAGGTTCGCGAAGAATTCGGCGGATTCCCGGTTGTTCCGGGACGGGACCATCAGGTGATTCAGTTCAAGAGAGAGGGACACGAAGCAATGCCTCCAGAAGGCATCCCAGCACCTCCATGTCTCACCCAGCCGGTGACCGACACGCGATGCCGCCGACGACTATAGCGCAGCGGAAGCGGATCTCCAATCAGGAAACCGGAACTCGCCGCCGGGCCGCGCGCGGACGGCCGACGCCCTGCCACGACAACCCCGCGTCGAGAATCATCCCGGGGTCGAGCAGATTCCGGGTGTCGACGACGTCGTCGCCCTCCATCGCGTCCGCGATCGCGACCCAGTCGAGATTGCGGAACTCGGCCCATTCGGTAAGCACCACAACGACATCCGCGTCCTTGGCGACCTGGTACGGATCGTCCACGACGGTCATGCCGGCGATACCACCGGACACCGCCGGGTCGTACGCGGTGATCTCCGCACCAAGCGCACCGAGCACCGAAGACACTGCCAGCGCGGGGGAATCGCGCAGATCGTTCGTGCCCGCCTTGAACGCCAAGCCCAGCACGCCGATCCGCGCGCCGGCCAGAGTTCCGCCGCAGGCGCCGGCGATCTTCGCCACAATGCGGTCGCGCTGGGCGATGTTCTCGTCGATCGCCGAGGTCAGCATGCGGAAGTCGTAGTCGACCGACTCGGCGACCTTGACCAGCGCGCTGGTGTCCTTGGGCAGGCACGAGCCGCCCCATCCGGGGCCAGGCTTGAGGAACGTGCGGCCGATCCGCCGGTCGTAGCCCATGCCTTCGGTGACCAGGTCGATGTCCGCGCCGAGCCGTTCGCACAGTTCGGCGATCGAGTTCACATAGGACAGTTTGAGCGCGAGGAAGCAGTTCGCCGCGTACTTGACCAGTTCCGCGCTGGCCGCGTCGGCGACCACGATCGGTGCGGCGAGATCGCCGTACAACTGCCCGACCCACGCGGCCGCGGCACGGCAATCCGACCCGACGACGATCCGGTCCGGGTTCAGGAAGTCTTGCACCGCAGTGCCTTCACGCAGAAACTCCGGGTTGGACACGACCGGCACGTCGTCGCGGCCGACCATCGCGCGGATGCGTTTCGCGGTGCCGACCGGCACCGTCGACTTCGTGATCAGCGCGCAGCCCGGCGGCAGCACGTCGCCGATCTCGGCGGTCACCGCCTCCACCGCACGCAAATCCGCGGACCCGCCCGCGCCCATCGGCGTCGGCACGCAGAGGAAAACGCCTTCCGCGCCGCGAACGGCTTCCCGCGCGCCGACGACGAACGACAGCCGTCCGTTCGCCAGTCCGCGGGAGACCAGTTCGGCCAGTCCTGGTTCGAGGATGTCCACGCGGCCCGCTGAGAGCCGGTTCACTTTCGCCACGTCCACGTCCACGCAGGTGACGCGATGCCCGAGGCTCGCGAGACAAGCCCCCGTGGTCAATCCGACGTATCCCGTCCCTACCACCACGATCCGAGCTGAGCTCATGCTGCTGAAGGTCGCAGCCGGAGTTGACCTCAGCGCTAACAGAAGCGGTCGCGGCCGAATACTCCTCGCGACGACAGCGGGTGAGGCGACACACTCCGGCAGGCGTGCGAACGAGCGTTAACCTGGGCGCGGAGGTGCACCGCGGCACCTGAGAGCAGGAGGAAGGCTGAAGATGCAGATCACCGACACCGCAGCGCTCGTCACGGGTGGCGCGTCCGGTCTCGGCGGCGCGACCGCCAAGGCACTGGCCGCGAAAGGCGCGCGGGTGTTCGCCCTCGACCTCGCGCCCTCGATCGAGAAGGCCGAGCAGGTCGAGCACGTCACCTACGTCGAGGCCGACGTGACCGACCCGGACCAGGTGCAGGCCGCCGTCGACACCGCGGCGAGCTCGGGCGTACCGCTGCGCACGGTGGTCAACTGCGCCGGCATCGGGCCGTCCGCGCGCATCCTGTCCAAGAAGGGCAGGCACGACCTCGGGCTGTACGCGAAGGTCATCCAGATCAACCTGATCGGCACCTTCAACGTGCTCACCGTCGCCTCCGAGGCGATCGCGAAGACCGAGCCGCTGGCCGACGACGCACGCGGCGTCATCATCAACACCGCGTCCGTCGCCGCCTTCGACGGCCAGATCGGGCAGGTGGCGTACGCGTCGTCCAAGGGCGGCGTGGTCGGCCTGACCCTGCCCGCCGCGCGCGACCTCGCCTCGCACGGCATCCGCGTGCTGACGATCGCTCCCGGCATCGTCGACACCCCGATGCTCGCCACGGTCAGCGAAGAGTTCCGCGCCGGCCTCGCCGCCGGGATTCCGTTCCCGAAGCGGCTGGCCCGGCCGGACGAGTACGCGCAGCTCGCCCTGTCGCTGATCGACCACGACTACCTCAACGGCGAGGTCGTCCGCATGGACGGCTCGCTGCGGATGGCCCCGCGCTGACCTGCTGAGCAGTGGGTGTGCTGCCCCCTCGGCGGCACACCCACGCCCTCAGGTCACTCCTTGCGCAACCGCACCTCGAGGCCGATCCCGTCGGGGGTCACCTCGCAGGTGCGGAACTTGCTCTCCGCGACGGTCGCCCTGAACTGCTCCGGCGTGTACGCCCGCCGCCGCAGCCCGCGGAGCGTGCGGACGGTGGTGAACGTGGCCACCGGACCGAGATTCATCCGCGCGACCTCAGCGTCCAGCTCCGCGTCCGTGGTGCTCTTGCTCAGGTCCTGCACCAGCGCGACGCCGCCGGGCCGCAGCACCCGGTGCATCTCGTCGAGCGCGTCCACCGGGTCGGCGAAGTTCTTGAACGCCGCCTGGCAGACCAGGAAGTCGAACGACCCGTCCGCGAACGGCATCGCCGCGACGTCGCCCCGGCGGAAGTCCACCGGGACGCCCTGCTCTTTCGCGTACTCCCTGGCCAGCTCGACAAACGTGCGGCTGACGTCCAGCCCGGTCACCTTGCAGCGTCCGGTACGAGCCATTTCGACGGCGAAGAAACCCGGCCCGGGCGCGACCTCGAGCAGATCAGTGCCCTCGGCCAGGTCCGCGGCCATCATCTCGGCCGTCTCGCGATACTGCACCAGCTGCGGTTCGGTGCGCCGCCCCCGCGCGTATGCCCGGGCGATCGGCCCCTCCATCTCCGGCAGCAGCTTCGTGCGGTGCCGTTTTACCTGGGTGTTCCCCATGTGCTTCTCCCTGTTTCGGTTGATACCGAACCAGTGCCGCGAGACGGGCGACCCGTATCCTGTCGACGCAGCCTGAGGACAGGTACCCGCACCCGCGGTTTCCGGTTCGACGGTTCCCGGTCCCGGCGGCGGTGTGCCAGCACCTCCTCCGGGACCTCTTTATTCGCCTTCGTTCTCGACGAAGGCGGCCATGTCGGGCAGCTCCCCGGTTTCCCGGTAGTGCCGCCATTCCCCGACCCCCGGAATCGCGCCGGAGACCAGCTCCTCGCGCAGCCCGCGGACCCATTCGGCCTCCGCGCGCCACATCGCCAGTTGGTACTCCGCCTCGACGAGGACCAGCCGCGGCAGCTCCGCGCGCATCTTCGCCAGCGCCTCGGCACGTTCGTCGATCAGCTGGCCCAGCTCGTCGACCCGGTGCCGCAACTGCTCGTCAACGACGTCCGGCCCGAGCGCGAGCATCACCGACAGCCCCGTGTGAAACCGCGTCGGTTCGAGATCGGGCACCGCGAGCAGCTCGGCGACCCAATCCTCCAGCTCGGCCCGCCCCGTCTCGGTGATCCGGTACACGGTCCGCTCCGGCCGCGCCCCCTCGCGCACGTTCTCGACCGCCTCGATGAATTCGTGCTTCTCGAGATTGCCGACAACCGTGTAGAGCGAGCCCCACTTGATCTTCAGGTCGCCTTCTTTGCCGCGTTCCCGCAGAAGAGTGGCGACTTCGTACGGATGCATCGGCCGCTCGAACAACGTGGCCAGCACGGCGAGGCCCAACAAGTTGGACACCTTCCGCCGCTTCACGCCGACCTCCCCTCGTGGACGAGTACTCGCCGACGAGTATAGCGAAAGGAGGGCCGCGCGCCTAGCTCGGAGAAAATCTATGGCGGCGGGGGTAGACATTCGCTGCTGTGGATGGGTAATCTTCTCCTCGTACAGAAGAGACAACGTCAATCAGGCACGGGAGATGACGAACCGCCCGTGAGGTGAGACAAGACGGGCGTTACGCGTGCTGGAGCCGATCAGCGAAAGGGTTCCAGCCGGTGACGTTCGAAGCAGTCGCAGTACCGAAAGTGCACTACCGCAAGAAGAAACACCGGAAAGAAGGGAACGGGCACATCATTGGATCGCCCGCGGCGGCGGAGCAGCAGTGCCGCGCGGGTACCGCAGTCCCATCAGATTGGCAGGTGGTTCTCGGTTACGAATCAGCGATCTCCGCGCGGCATGTCCGGTGAACGGACCCCGCGGATACCACAAGCCGGCTTCACGGCCGGTTGACAATGATGAAACCCAACCCTGGGACCCCGGGTGCCGCGCGGCATCCGGGGTCCCTTGTGATGTGGAGGTGGAATGACCCCTGACCCACGCGATACCCCGTCCGCGAGTTCAGGCGGGGCCGACAAGTTCGATGACGACGAGTACCCCGCTTACACGATGGGCCGGGCCGCCGACATGCTCGGCACCAGCCAGAACTTCCTGCGCAGCCTGGACGAGGCCGGCCTGATCGAGCCGCAGCGCTCGTCCGGCGGGCATCGCCGCTATTCCCGCCAGCAGTTGCGCCTCGCCGCACGCGTGCGCGAACTGGTCGACCAGGGCACGGCCGTCGACGCCGCCTGCCGCATCGTCTCCCTTGAGGACCAGCTCCGCGAGTCGCAGCGGGAAAACGAGGAACTGCGCTCCGCCGAGTAACTCTGCCGGGTCAAGTGTGCTGCCCGGACACCGCAGCACACCCCCGGTGCCTCTCGCGCATCTCCTCGCGGCAGCCGAGCGCCTGCCCCTGCCGGGAGGATCCGCGCGAGACCCACTCGAAACCGCGAGCACTCACGTTTCCGTGCTGAAATTCCGGCACGACGGCTTCCGCGCGGGACTCAGATGTCCAGCATGTACGGAACCTCGTCCTGAGCCCGCCCGCTCATCCACTCCCGCAGCGCCTTGGTCGCCAGCACATCATCCTCGTTGTACCGCAACAATCGCTCCCGCTGCTCACTATCGGGAACCCCGCCGTCCATCCCGACCGCATCCCGGTACCACCGCATCGAAGCCTCGCCGCCGGCTTCCGGATCTCGCCAAGCGAACCCAGCGACCGGGGCGATCACCTTCAACCCCTTGCCCCGCGAGCACAGGAACTGATCCGTCACACTGCGGAACAGATCCACCCACTCGTCAGAGTCCACAAAGGACTGCACAGCCCGCTTCTCCGGCACCCCGGGATACTCCCCGAACCGATCCACCGACCCGAACAGCCACCGGTTCTCCGCGAGCGCGTTGTAGCAATACGCCCGGAAAGTCAGCCCCGCGGCAAGAGTCCGCGCCCGAACATCCGTGAACCAAGCCCAAAACTCCGCGAACGACCGCGCCTCGTCCACCGTCGGCAGCGGTTCCCAGGTCGCGAACGCCCGGTATCCCCGCGGCACCCCGATGTCCACTCCGGACAGCAGCGTCCCCCACAGATAAGCCCCGGCGTCACCGAAGCTCTCCATGTCCACGTCGACCTCGACGTCCGCGCGCGGCACCTCGATCCGCGGCGTCCGGCGCACCACCGTGAGATCCGCCAGCCACGCCCGGGCGAGCATGATCGCGTCGGAGAACGTGCCGCCGGTCCAGTTCATCGGCGGCATCTCGGCGGCCGGGTCCAGCGCGGCCAGTTTGTCTACAGTGGACACTCCGACGCGGCGCAGCTCGCCCGCGTCCTCGCCGCGCACCACCAGGCTCACGTCACGCGTCTCGGTGAGCACGACCTCGCAGGTAGCCCAGAACGGACACCGCCGGCATTCGAGCACGCGTGAAGGCGCGGCCAGCGCTTCCGCGCCGGTGGCGGCTGCGGTCGCGACCGCGAGCCGGTCTTCGAAGCGCGCGTCGTACTCGTCCAGCGCGCTGCGGCCGCCCGGCCAGGTGCCCGCGGTGAGGTCGTGCCACACGACGACATCCGCGTCGAGACCGATCACCCCGCCGACCGCGCGGCCGCTGGCCGCCAGCTCGCGCGACTCCAGCATCCGCCGCAGGTGCGCGAGCCGCAGCTGGTCTCGCGGCTGCGAGCGCACTTTGCGCAGCTCGTCCGGCGAACGACGCGCTGGATCCAGCTCAGTCATCGCGGTGGTGGGCGCGCCCTGGCCCCGGTCGGTGATCCGGTGCCGGACCACCAGCACCGGCACGTATCCGTCGCCGACGCGCACGAGCAGGTCGATGCCGCCACGCCGGTGCCCGACCGGATCGGCGGGCAGCAACGCGCCCCAGATGTACTGCGCGCCATCGGCGAACGCCTGCTCGGTGAGCCGCACCCGCTCACCCGCGGACGCGGCACGCGGCACTCGCGCCCAGGTGGCGTCCGGCCCCGAGGCCGCCACCAGCTGTTCGAGGATTTCCTCGCGGTGCGCGGTCGCGTCGTCGATGCGCTGCTGCGCCGTCGGATCCGGCGGCGGCAGCGGCACGTCCCGCATCGCCGGGTCGTGTTCCAGGTGCACCCGGCGGCGGCAACGGCTCACCGCTCCCGCGTCGAGCAACACCTCGTCTCCCATAGCGATCACAATAGATCGTGGGTACGACATTCCCCGCGCGAGCCGACATGCCCGTCACGTCGGGGACCAGTAAGTTCATCCGGAGAAGGCGTGGGAGGTAACGGCCATGGCGCGCAAGGCCAAGCAAGACAAGGCCAAGCAGGACGAGGGTGAAGCCCGGATCACCCCGAAGAAGGCGAAGAACGCGGTCGCGGTGGCCAAGGTGCTCGGACCGGCGGTGCTGCCGGTGCTCGCGCCGTACGCGGTCCGCGCGGCGGGCGCGGCGCGGGAGGCGTACGACCGCTACCAGGCCCGCAAGCTGGGCGTCGCCGTCGACCAGCTCGGCGAGTACACCGGCCGCGGCGCGGCGCTGCACGCCCGGATCGCGGGTCTCGTGCAGGGCCTCGGCGAGCTGAAGAAGTCGGCGAAGGCGACCGAGCAGGACCAGAAGTTCGCCGCCGAGACGCAGTCGACGCTGGAGCAGCTGTCGGCCACGGTGCGCGCCGCCGAGCGCATGCCCGCGGCTCGGCGCAAGGCCGCGCACCGCGCGGTGACCGGCGAACTCGAACGGCTCGAAGACCAGCTGCTGCACCGCTTGGGCATCTGAAAAACGGCGAAGGGCCCCTTGAGCGAACTCAAGGGGCCCGTTCCGCTGCCGGGAAGCGCTACTTGATGAAGCCCTTCTCCAGCATCCAGTCGTGCGCGACGGTGCCGGCGTCCTTGCCGTCCACGTCGACCTTCTTGCACAGCTCGACCATCTGCTTGTTGTCGAGCGCCGCCGCCACCGTCTCCAGCGGCCCGCGGATCTCCGGGTGCTGGTTCAGGAACTCCGTGCGCAGCGTCGCCGCGGCGTTGTACTGCGGGAACGCCTTCTTGTCGTCCTCGAGCACGCGCAGGTTCAGCCCGGAGATCCGGCCGTCGGTGGTGAACACCTCGCCGACCGGGCAGGTGCCGTTGGCCACCGCCGAATAGATGGTGCCGATCCCGAAGTTCTCGATCTTCGGGTTCTTGAACCCGTACGCCTTGACCGCCGCCGGGAACCCGTCCTGGCGGCTGGTGAACTCCGTCTCCAGGCAGAACCGGTTCTGGTCCGGATGCGTGGTGAGGAATTTCGCCAGGTCCGAGGTGGACTTGAGGTTGTTCTTCGCCGCGTACGCCTCGGTGGTGGCGAACGCGTACTGGTCGTTGAGCGGCGAGTAGTTCAGCCAGGTGACGCCGTATTTCTCCGCGTCGGCCTTCTTCGTGGCCTCGTACTGCGCCTTCTCCCCGCCCGGAACCGGCAGCTCGTTGCCCTGGTAGTTGATCCAGCCGGTGCCGGTGTACTCCCAGGTCACGTCGGTCTGCCCGTTGAGCAGCGCCTGCCGGGACGAGTTCGACCCCTTGATGTCGGTGAGGTCGATGACGTCCGCGCCCGCCGCGCTCAGCGCCATTTCGGCCATGTAGCCGAGGATGATGTTCTCGGTGAAATCCTTCGACCCGACGACCACCCGCTGGCCTTCGAGCGACGGGATCGGCCGGATCGAACCCGGTTCGATCTTGAACGGGATCGAGGTGTTGACGTCGAGCCCGCACGCCGAGAGCGTCCCGGCGAGCAGGGCGGCGCCGACGAGCGCGCCCGCCTTTTTCAGGACGTTCATCAGCGCAGTCCCTTCGGTCCGAAGTACTGCTCGGCGACCGCGCCCAGCCAGTCCACCAGCAGCGCCAGCGCGACGGCCAGCACCGAACCGGTGATCAGCACCTTCGTGAGGTTGAGCTTGTAGCCGGTGTCGATCAGGAGGCCGAACCCGCCGGCATTGACGAACATGCCGAACGTCGCGGTGCCGACCGCCAGCACGAGCGACGTGCGCAGGCCGGCCAGGATCAGCGGGACCGCGAGCGGGAATTCCACCCGCCACAGCACCTTCTGCGCGGACATCCCGATGCCGCGGCCCGCGTCGATGAGCGACGGGTCCACCTGCTGGATGCCGACCATCGTGTTGCGCAGCACCGGGAGCAGCGAATAGAACGCCAGCGGCAGCGCCGCGACCCACAGCCCGCCGACCGCGCCGGTGAAGATGAACCACAGCACCAGCACGCCCAGCGCGGGCGCGGCCTGTCCGATGTTCGCGATGGCCAGGAAGATCGGTGCGAGCCACTTCGCCCACGGCCGGGTCACGATGATGCCGAGCGGCACCGCCACCAGCACCACGATCGCGGTGACCACGACGGTCATCGCCACGTGGTCGCGCAGCGCGGTGAGCAGCGACTCCGCGTTGAGCGTTTCCTTCTCGGTCGCGGTGAGCCCGCTCGCGAAGACCCAGATGAGCGTGACCGCGACGATCAGCACGACCACGGCGGGCTGGGCGAACAGCCGGACGCGTTCCGCGCGGCGGGAGCCTGACTCGGTGCTGAAACCAGTATCGACGGCAGCGGTCATGCTGTGGCCCCGTCCTCGTCGACGTGGTCGTCTGCGTGCTCGTCGCGCAGCTGCTGGATCGTCGCGATGACCGTGTCCAGCTTGATCGTGCCCGCGTATTCGCCGCGCGCGCCGGTGACCGGCACCGAACCGCCTTCGGCGAGCATCGCCTCGAGCGCGTCCTGCAGCGTCGACTGGAGGCTCACGATGTCGCGCAGCGGCTTGCCGACCGAACCCAGCGACGTCGCGTTGGTCAGCTCGCGCACGTGCACCCAGCGGATCGGCCGTCGGCGCTGGTCGAGCACCAGGGCGAACGGCTTGCGCGATTTGCTCAGCTTCTCCCGCACGTCGGCGGGCGATTCGTCGATCGTCGTGGTGAGCGCGTCCTGCTGCAGCTCGACGTCGCGCACGCGCAGCAGAGTCAGCTGCTTGAGCGAAGCGCCGGCGCCCACGAAACCGGCGACGGTGTCGTCGGCCGGGTTCGCCAGGATCGACTCCGGGGTGTCGTACTGCAGGATCTTCGACTGGTTGCCGAGCACCGCGATCCGGTCGCCGAGCTTGACCGCCTCGTCGAAGTCGTGCGTGACGAAGACGATCGTCTTCTTCAGGTCGGTCTGCAGCCGCAGCAGTTCGTCCTGCAGGTTGCCGCGGGTGATCGGGTCGACCGCGCCGAACGGCTCGTCCATCAGCAGCACCGGCGGGTCGGCGGCGAGCGCGCGGGCCACGCCGACGCGCTGCTGCTGCCCGCCGGACAGCTGGCGCGGGTAGCGGTCGCGGAAATCGGCCGGGTCGAGCCCGACCAGGTCCATCATCTCCTCGACCCGCGCGGTCACCTTCTTCTTGTCCCAGCCGAGCAGGCCGGGCACGACGGCGATGTTCTGCGCGACGGTGAAGTGCGGGAACAGCCCGGCCTGCTGGATCGCGTAGCCGATCTGGCGGCGCAGGGTGTCCACGTCGAGCTTCAGCGCGTCCTGCCCGCCGATGGTGATGCGGCCGGACGTCGGCTCGATCAGCCGGTTGATCATCCGCATCGTGGTGGTCTTGCCGCAGCCGGACGGGCCGACGAACACCACGATCTTGCCCGCGGGCACGACCATCGAGAAGTCGTCGACCGCGGGGGCGCGGGTGCCGGAGTAGCGCTTGGTGACGTGGTCGAGTTCGATCTCGACGCCGGAGACGGTTTCTTCTTCGGTCGCAGTGTGCTCAGCCACGGACACCCCTAGAAATGGTGAATCGCTTGATCAGGACGTAGATGCCGTCGAGCACCAGCGCGAGGATGACCACGCCGACGGTGCCGGTGAGGGCCTGGTTGAGGGAGTTCGTGCTCCCGGCGTTGGTGAGGCCGGAGAAGACCTCCGCGCCGAGGCCGGGGCCCTTGGCGTAGGCCGCGATCACCGCGATGCCCATGAGCATCTGCGTAGCGACCCGCATGCCGGTGAGGATCGCCGGCCAGGCCAGCCGCAGTTCGACCCGGGTGAGCACGGACAGCCTGCTCATCCCGATGCCGCGGGCGGCGTCGGTGATCGCCGGGTCGACCGCGTCGAGGCCGACGATCGTGTTGCGGACGATGGGCAGCAGGCCGTACAGCACGAGCGCGATCACCGCGGTGGTCGAGCCGAGGCCCGAGAGCGGGATCAGCAGACCCAGCAGGGCGAACGACGGGACGGTGAGGATCGTGCTGGCCAGTGCCGTGGCGACGGCGGAGCCGATGGGGCTGCGATAGACGGCGATGCCGATCAGCACGCCAAGGATCGCGGCGAGGATCGTGCACTGCACGACCATGCTGGTGTGCAGCCACGCCTGGAGCAGCAGCCTTCCCCACCGGTCCGAGATGTACTCGAAGAGGTTCATCCGTATTCGTTCTCCCGCCAGCTTGCGAGCCCCGGACGTCACCCGTTCGGAGTAGCCCATCAATCGGCAGGGTGACTACCCGGAACGGATACGGTCGAAACCCCCACTTCTCGGTTGTGATTACCCACCGTTTCGCATCCGCCTGGGGTCGGCAACCGAAGCGATGGGCCCCACCGAGCGGTATTTACCGGATCGAGACCCGCCTACCTGTGGGTTTTCCGCAGCTGCTCACCATTCGAGACGCTTCAGTCACCCACCGGAGTGCCGTTAAGCTGCCCGAATGAGCACCCCGGCCCGGCATCGCGGCGCACTCGCCGCTGTCCGCGGCGGATTGCTCGCTCTGAGTTCGGCGTCACTCGCCGTCACCGCGCACGCGGCCGCCGACGGCGGACTGCCCGATCCCGCGCTCACCCTGCTGCTGACCGGCCTGCTCGGCTGGACCGCCACCGCGCTCGCCGGCCGGGCCCGCGGACCGCTCGCCACGATCGCCGTGCTCGGCGGCGGACAGCTCGTGATGCACCTGGTGCTGACGACGCTCGGCGAGCACGACCCGTCCGGCGCGGCCGCCGCGCCGGATGGCTGGGCGATGACCGCGGCGCACGCCGTCGCGACCCTGCTCACCGCGTTGGTGCTGGCGCGGGCGGACGCGATGCTGCTCGCGGTGTTGCGCGTGGTCCGGCTGATTCTTCCGCTGCTGATCCGGCCGCTGCCGGTTCCGGTGGCGGCGAGCGGAGTTGCGCGGCCGCGTGCGGTGCGGGTGGTGCCGTTGCTGCGGGTGGAGTTGCGGCGGGTGCGAGGGCGGCGCGGGCCGCCGGGGAGCTCCTGAACCCCTCGTGAGTGTTAATCCCGGTTCTAACCGTGATTGCCCCTCACGACCACCCCATCCCCTTTCCGGCGCAGGCTCTGCCTCCGTCGGCTCACCCCTGTTCAGGAGCAGTTGTGTCCCACCATGTCTTCCGTCGCGCCGGCGTGCTCGCCGCGACCGTCGCCGCCACCGGTCTGCTCGGCGCGGGCATCGCGTCCGCGCACGTGACCGCCAACGTCTACGGCGACCAGCCCGCCAAGGGCGGCTACGGCACGATCTTCTTCCGCGTCCCGAACGAGGACGCGAAGCTCGGCACGGTCAAGGTCGAGGTCGACGTCAAACCGGAGTACGGCATCGGCAACTTCCGCACCAAGCCGATCCCCGGCTGGACCGCCGAGGTCACCAAGTCGAAGCTGCCGCAGCCGGTGACCACGGCGTCCGGCACGAAGATCACCGAGGCGGTCACGAAGGTCGTCTGGACCGCGCAGCCGGGCACGAAGATCGGCTCGACCGAATTCCAGGAGTTCGAGGTCAGCGGCGGCCCGCTGCCCTCGAACGTCGACCAGCTCGAATTCCCCGCCATCCAGACGTATGAGGGTGGCAAAGTGGTGGACTGGAACCAGCCCACCCCGCCCAGCGGCGAGGAGCCGGAGCACCCGGCCCCGACCATCAAGCTCGCCGCCGCCGAATCCTCGGAGCACGGCGGCCACACGCAGACCGCGGCCTCCGGTGACAACGCCGAAGCCGCCTCTTCGTCGGACAACACGGCGCGCTGGCTCGGCGGGGCCAGCCTCGTCGTCGGCGCGCTCGGGCTCGGCGTCGGCGCGGGCGCGGTGCTGCGTTCCCGTCGACCGGCCGCAGGAAAGACCGAAGGAACCAAGTAATGCGTACTGTGCCGATCTTTACTAATCCGGCCACAGCCACGGCCGAATGGCTTCGTAGCAACGGTTACTTCCCGCGCGGGGGGCGGCCTACTTTTGGCCGGATTAGTAAAGGGCTTCTAGCGCTGGCGATTTCCGGGGTGGCCCTGCTCGGCACGGCCACCCCGGCGCTGGCGCACAACGTGCTGATCAACTCCGACCCGGCCAACGGCGCGTCGGTCGCCAAGGGTCCGGCGAAGGTCACGCTCACGTTCGACCAGTACGTGCAGAACGCCGACGTGAATCAGATCGCGGTGACCGGACCGGACGGCAGCCAGTGGGCCGAGGGGCCGGTGACGGTGGAGAACAACGTGCTGAGCGCGCCACTGCGCCCGCTCGGCCCGGCGGGCAAGTACACCGTCGGCTACCGGGTCCTTTCCGCCGACGGGCACCCGGTGTCCGGCGAAATCCCGTTCACCCTCACCACCGCGGGCAACGGCACGCCGGCCAAGGGCGACGCGGCCAAGGCGGCCGGGGCTCCGGCCCAGTCGGCTCCGGCGGCTTCCTCGTCGTCGAGCGGCGTGCCGATCTGGGTGTGGATCGCCGGTGCGGTGGTGCTGCTCGCGATCGGCCTCACCGTCGCGCTGCGCACCGGCCGCGACCCCGGATCGGACAAGGCGGACCAGTGACGCGAGCCGAGACCACCTCCGCGGTCCGCTGGGCCACGCTCGCCTGCGTGGTCGTCGCGGGACTGCTGGGCGCGCTGATCGGCATCGCGCTCACCGCGTCCTCGCCCATTCCGGGCGTGGTGGAACCCAGCGAGGTGGTCTCGGCGGCCATCCCGGTCGTGCGCGTGCTGCTGGACCTGGCGGCCGTCGCGACGATCGGGCTGGCCCTGTTGTCCGTGCTGGTCGGCTACGACCGGCCGAAGCTCACCGAACCGGTCATGCGCCGGGCTCGTCCCGCCGCCGTCGCCGCCGCGCTGATCTGGGCGGCGACCGCGGTGGTCGCGCTGATCCTGCAGACGGCGGAGTACAAACCGGGCAAGAAGATGCTGACCGGCGGCGACATCGGCAGCTATATCGCCGACGTCGGCGCGGGCAAGGCATTAGTGATCGTGGCGGTGCTCGCGCTGCTGCACGCCGCGCTCGGTTTTGTCGCGCTGCGGAAGGGCGAGAAGGTGCCCGCCGAGGTGCGGGTGGGCCTGGGAATGTTCGCGCTGCTGCCGTTGCCGGTCACCGGCCACGCGTCGAACTGGGCGTATCACGACTACACGATGATCTCGATGGAGCTGCACGTGATGAGCGCGGTCGCCTGGTGCGGCGGCCTCGGCGCGATGATCGTGCTCCTGGCCGCCAACCGGACGCTGCTCGCGCACGCGCTGCCGCGGTTCTCGAAACTGGCGACGCTGTGCCTGGCGCTCTCCGCGGTGACCGGGCTGTTCAACGGCATCGTGGAAATCCTGGCCAACCCGACGATCGGCTTCTGGGCAGGCGTGTTCACCACGCCGTACGGCCAGCTGATGGTGCTGAAGGTGCTGTGCACCGGCGCGATCGCGCTGCTGGCCGCCAACTTGCGGTGGCGGCTGATGCCGCGCATCGTGCGACACCAGCGGACGGCGCTCGCGTCGTGGGCGACGCTGGAACTGACCGTGATGGGTCTGGCTTTCGGCTTCGCGGTGGTGCTTACCCGGGCCCCGGTCGCGGTGTCCTAACCGGCCGATGTGACGGCGGGTAGCCGCAACTTGCACAATGGGACTAGCAGTACGCTAACTGGGGCGATCTGCCGCACCGAATTATCGCTGCGCAGCGATACCCCCTCAGCCATCGGCGGAAAGCGGCGAACGGTCATCTGCAGTCGGCGAATGCACGTGCAGAATCCCGCTTAGCGGTATCTCGTCCACGCGGTGGCCGTCCGGCCGTCGCGCAGGTCCGCCAGCCGCCGGCGCAGTTCAGCCCGTACCGGCGGATGACTGCGCAGAATCGGCAGCACGCTCGTCGTCAGCTTCAGCTCCCGCACCGCCCTGAGCACGGAAAACCCTGGCCAGGTCGTCACGTCGAATCCGTAGGCCGCGGCGAACTCCGCATACCGGGCAGGCGGGTCACCGAATCGTTCGCGGCCGACGGCGAGCGGTGTCAGATCCCATTCCGGCGGTCCGACGCAGGAGGAATCGAAATCGCACAGCACCGGGCCGTCCGGACCGGGCAGCACGTTCCCCGGATGCGCGTCGCCGTGCACGAATCCCCTGGCCAGCGGGAAATCCAGGGTGTCGAGCCGGTCCCGCACCTCGGCGCAGCGCTCCAGCAGGAACCGCTGGTCGGCGTCGGTCAACTCCTCGGCGTCGGCGACCCGGGCCTCGATCGAGCTCAGCGGTTCCCATGCGGGCAGGCCGTCCGGCGGGTGCAGGGCGTGCACCCGGCGCAGCAGTCCGGCCAGGTCGGCAGGCGTCGGCGGCGGCCCGGCGAACGGGACCAAATCCCACACCGTGACGAGATGTCCTTGCACGTCAAGCGGTTGCTCGACCCCGGCCAGCAGCCGGACCGCGGGCACGCCGTGCCGGGCGAAATGCTCGGCCACGCGCACGACCGTGCCGACGCGGTGGCGCAGCCGGGTGGACCCGACGATCCTTACGACGACCGGTGCCCCGTTCAGCGCGAAGACCGCGTTGTTGGTGAACCGCAGCAGACGTGCGCCCGCCGGGTCGAGCCCCAGCCGGGCGCACGTGGCGGCCAGCACCCGGCGCAGTTTCGCAGGGGTGAACCTGCCTTCGGGCAAGGCGAATCCGGTCGGCTCAGGCCGCGTAGAAGATCTTGAGCCGGTCGGCGAGGTCACGGGCGTCGGGGTTGTTGCTCCGCCGCTCAGCCTCCGCGAGCAGCGGCCGCATCCGGTCCTTGACCCGCGCGGACTTGATGCTCTCCGCGCATTCGATGGCCTTGCCGCCGACCTTCACACCGTGGTCGATATCGCCCTCGAGCAGGTGATTCGTGGCGAGCGCGCTGAGCATGAACGCCTTGCTGCGCGCCATGTCGTCGGTGTAGGTGTCGACCGCGCGGCTCAGCGCCGGGATCGCGTACTTCGTGTGCTCGGGGTTCTTCATCGCCAGCACGGTGTGCACGGTGCCGGTCATCGCGTAGACGTCGGTCTCGTTGAAGAACTTGACCCACGATTCGGCCTTGGCCAGGTCGGCGCGGGCGAATTCGTCCTTGCACCGGCCGAGCAGCTTCACCGATTGCTCCTCGTTGCCCATCATCGCGTAGGCCCACGCCTCGTTGGCGCAGAGCACGGCGACGGCCAGCTCGGAACCGGATTCCTGCGCGGCGATCTGGCCGAGCTGGAACAGCTTCAGCGCGTCGTTCGCGGCGTCCTGGTGCAGGTAGACGCGACCCATCCGGTACAGCACGTTCGCCACCAGGTGGTGATCGCCGCCCTGTTTGGCCAGGTCCAGCGCCTGCGCGAAATGCCCGCGCGCGGAATCCATCAGACCGGTGTCGAACGACGTCCATCCGGCGAGGCTGTGCAGGTCCGCGATCGCGGTGAACAGCCGGGTCTTCACCTGCTCGGCCGCGCTGGAGTCGAGCATCTGCTGGCCCCAGGACAGCTGCGCGACGACCGCATCGCGGCAGAATCCGCCGCCGTACTGGTAATCGAGCGCGCGCAACGCTCTGGTCGCCGCCTCGACCTGGCGCACGTCGGTCGTCCCGATGCGCCCGGGGGCGGGAGTGCGCGCGGGCGCCTCCGACCACGTGCCGGATTCCGGACCGAACACCGCCGCACCCATCGTGACCTGGGCGGCGTGCGCGAGGAACCTCCGTCGCTTCACGGACTCGTCCTCCTCAGCCTGCCGGCCGTCGGACGCGCCGACGACCCGTATCGCCGTGGTCTCGTCATAGGCGAGACCCATGTATCCACGGGGGACACCCAGGCCGTCGGCGATTCTCGTGAGCACGTCGTAGGCCATGACCTGGCGACCCTTGAGGATCTCCGACACCTCGGACTGCGACTGGCCGGTCATCGCGGCGATCTGGCGCTGCGATACTCCGTGTTTGCGCAACAGCCGGTACACGGCGCTGACCTCGCGGGCGGCGAGCGCCTCCCGCATCTCGGGCTGTTCCCAGGCGTCGGCCGGAACCGGACTGCCTGACCGGGCGTCTGCGTGAGAGACTCCGGAACCACTGCCAGCACTGGCATCCATTGCCATTGCGCCCCCTCACCGTCTCCTGGGCGTCTGATCAGCACCCTAAGCACACGCGAGAACCTTGTGAAACGCGCGGACAGCCGGGTTGATCGGCAGGGCCGAACTCCGCTGACCGCTTACCGTGGAACGCGGTCCGGTCACCGCTATGACGCGGTTTCGACCTTCTCTCGCACCCGGTTTCACTTCACTGTAGTTGCCAGATCTCCGTCACTGCTCGGACACCCGCAGCGATCACGGAGAGCGATGGACCCGACGACACAGATCTGCCGGGACAGGTGCATCTCGCAAGATGCGCAGGCCCGGGACGAGAAAGCGTGGAGGGACAGTGGAGTTCGTGGATTCGATCGGTGGAGGACACGCCGGGACCGCGGTGCGGTCCGTTCGGCCCGCCGCACCGGGAATCGCCACGGCGCGTCCAGTGCCGCCTACTGTCGCTTCCGCTGTCGCCGCTTCGGTGTCCGCTGACCCGCGTACCGCGGGCGTGCGGCATTTCGAGGGCGGCCAGGTCGTGTGGCGCGTGCAATGCGGAGATCTCATCAGCCGCGAGCGCGCCGTGACGGTGTTCGTCGAGGACGACGAGGTGGTCGTGGTGTCCCCGCCCGGGGAGACCGCCCGTCTCACGTCCGGCCAGCTCGGCCAGCTCCGGGCCGCGCTCAACGAAGCCGCCACGATGGCGGAAAGGTGACGGTGAGTTTCCCCATGGATCAGGTTCTCGGTCAGGTTCTCCGCAACGCCGTGTGGGAGCGCCTCGACATGCTGTCCGACCTGGCGGAACGCGCCGACGCACCGTCGCTGGTCTCGGTCGCCCGCTCGGAACTGCCCCGGCTCGCCGAGGGCTGGCGCGCGATGCTGCAGGCGCACGAGCCCGACGAGCGCGGCGACTGCCCCACCTGCTCGACGCGCTGGCACCGCTGCAAGGCCCCGTGCTCGGTGTGGCAGGTCGCGCACGAGCACCTGGTCGCGGGCGGTCTCGCCCCGCAGGCACTTGCGGCGGTCGGCGAGCACCGGCCCGCCCGCCGCCGCGGCGCGGTTCCCGCCGTCCCCGGCCAGAACCGGCGAGCCGAATCGCCCGCGGAGACCACCGGCAGGCACGCCTTGGTGAAACCGCGCCCGGTCAGCGCCTGACCCCTCGGATGGGTGAGTCCGGGCGGATCACCCATTCGACCTCAACTGGCGAGCGCGCGACGAGCCCGGAAGCCCCAACCGGCTCGGTCGCCCGGCATTCTCGCCCGGCCGAGGGCTGGTCCGTCCGTCCCCCCGAGCGAGACGGACCACCCTCGGCCACCCCTAGCCCGTAAACGCGATTAATCGAAAAATGTCCGGCAGAACACCTAGCGGACGCAGTAATCGGACGCTAGGTTGAAGATCATCGCACCGGCTGCCACGCGCCGGTCGCGACCCAGAACTCCGCGGGCCGGTGCCGTTGCACTCCCCTCCCCCGACCGGCACCGGCCCGCGGTTCCACTTCCGAGACCCGCCGCCGACTCCGAGTTCCGGAGTTCCGCGGCGGGTTTTGTGCGCTTACCGCTGGACCGCTGGCAAACGCGGGCACCACCGGCGTAAATAAGCGCAGCACCGCGGCAACCGCGCGGGAACTCTCGGTAGCCTGCTACGGGGGTCTGTGCGTTCGAATTCGGCTGCGCGCCCAAGTGAATGTGTTGAGCGTGAAGAAGGGCCGGTATGTCGAATCCATTGGTCGCCGAAAAGCAGGACTCGACCTCCGCGATCTCCGGCATCTCGATCCTCGAGGCCGGAAAGGGCCTGAAGGACGGCATCGAGTCCGGCGACTGGGCGGCGACCGTGATGGGCGCGGTCGGGGTCGGCATGGAAGCGCTCGCCGCGGTGATGGACCCGTTCGGCGCGATCCTCGCCGCCGGCGTCGGCTGGCTGATCGAGCACGTCGGCCCGCTCAAGGAAGCGCTGGACAAGCTGGCCGGCGACCCGGACCAGGTGCACGCGTACTCCGAGACCTGGAAGAACGTCGCCAAAGAGGTCTCTTCCGTCTCCCAGGATCTGGCCGCACAGGTCAAAAAGGACATCGAGTCCTGGGAGGGCGCCAGCGCCGACGCCTACCGCAAGCAGGCCGAGGAAGTCGCCAAGACTCTCGAAGGCGCCGCGCAGGCGTGCGAAGGCGCGGGCAGCGGGGTGAAGACCGCGGGCGAGGTCGTCGGCGCGGTGCGGATGCTCGTGCGCGACATCATCGCCCAGGTCGTGGCGCACCTGATCTCGTGGGCGCTGCAGGTGCTGTTCACCCTCGGCATCGGGATGGCCTGGGTGGTGCCGCAGGTGGTCAACCTGGTGGCGAAGACCGCCAAGCAGATCGCCGAACTGGTCAAGAACCTCACCAAGGCGCTCAAGGAACTCGGCAAGCTCCTCACCAAGACCAAGGGCCTGTTCGAGAACGTCGCCAAGTCGATGAAGAGCATCAAGGGCGGCGCCAAGGACGCCACGCACACGCCGAAGGAGATCAAGTCTCCCGGCGGCGGCTCCACCAAGCCTTCCGGCGCGAAGGACACCCCGAACGAAAAAGGCGGTGGCGAGAAACCGCCGCCCGTCAAGGACGAGTCCACCAACACCTCCGGTGCGCACGACGGTCCGCCGCCGGAAAACAAGGGCGGCGGGAACCACGAGCCGCCTCCGCGCGAACCCGCGAAGGACGAGGCGCAGGGCAACGGCGGTACCGAGGGCGGCGCGAACAAGAACGAACGCGGCGGGAACGAGCGGACCGACCCGGACAAGGACAAGACCGAGGCGTCCAACGCGAAGCAGGAGGGCGACGCCGATCCGCCTTGCCTGACCGACCCGGTCGTCATCTCCACCGGCGAGGTGCTCGTCGAGGACTACGACCTCGAGCTGCCGGATCTGCTGGTGCGGCGGACGCACCGGTCGTCCTACCGTTCCGGGCACTGGTTCGGCTCGACCTGGGCGTCCACTGTGGACCAGCGGCTGGAGTTCGGCGAGGAGTACATCCGGTACTACGGACCGGAAGGCGTGATCCTCTACTACCCGATGCCCGCCGGGGACGAACCGGTGCTGCCGACCGAAGGCGCGCGCTGGCCGCTGACCAAGCACGCCGACGGCAGCTGCACCATCGACCAGGTGCGGCCGGACCGGACGATGCGGTTTTCCGGCGAGGGCAAGGCATTCCCGCTGCGCTCGATCGAGGACGCCGACGGCGCTCGGACCGAACTGTCCTACACCGACTCCGGCGCGCCCGCACTGCTCACACATTCCAGCGGGATCCAGGTCGGCTTCCGCACCGATGGGCACCGCATCACCGAACTGCGGATGATCGGCGCCGGCCCGGCTCCGGACGTCGTCGTGCGCAGTTACCGCTACAACTACCGCGGCCACCTCTCGGAGGTCATCAACTCCTCGGGCACCGCGATGCGCTACACCTACGATCCCGACGGCAGGGTCACGAGCTGGGAAGACCGCAATGGGGTCGCCTACCGTTACGTCTACGACGCCGAAGGGCGCTGCGTGCGCACCGAGGGCGATCAAGGCTTCTACAGCGGCGCGTTCGAATTCCTCCCCGAAGCCCGCATCACCCGGTTCACCGATTCTCTCGGCCACGTCTCGGAATACGAGTACAACGCGGAGGGACGCCCGGTCCGGGAGACCGATCCGCTGGGCAACGTGACGCTCTCCGAATGGGACCGCTACGGCAATCTGCTCCGCCGGGTCGACCCGCTCGGCCGGATCACCGAGTACACCTACGACGAGGACGGCACGCCGCTCACCATCGCCCGTCCCGACGGCAGCCTCGCCGAACTGGAGCACGACGGCGCCGAACTGGCTTCGATCACGGTGCACGGCGACGGACGGATCTGGCAGCGCCGGTACGACCAGCCCGCCGTGCCTGAGCTGCCGGGTTTCTTGGGCGAAGCCGAAGTCTCCGACGAGGAATTGGACCAGTTCGGCCGGCCGCGCACCGCGCCCGAGGTCGGCGGCGGACGCGTGCAGCTGGGCTGGACGGTCGACGGCAAACCCGCCTCGCGCGTCGGGGTGCGTCGCGAGCGCGCGATGTGGCGGTACGACCGCGAGGGCAACGAGATCGAGCACGTCGACGAACTCGGCCGGGCCACCAAGCGCGAGTACGGGCCGTTCGACATGGTCACCGCGGTCGTCGACCCCTCCGGCGCGCGCACCAGCTACACCTACGACACCGAGCTCCGGCTGACCTCGGTGACCGATCCGCTGAACCGCACCTGGAGCTACACCTACGATCCGCTCGGCAGGCTGGTCGCACAGACCGATTTCGACGGCCGCACCCGGACCTACGCCTACGACGCGGCCGGGCAGACCGTCGCGGTGACCGAGCCGGACGGTTCAGTCACCGAGAACAAGTACGACCTGCTGGGCAACCGGATCGAGATCCGCAGCCCGCACCGGACCGTGCGCTACACCTACGACCCGGTCGGCAACGTCGTGCGCGCGGAGTCCGCGGATTCGATGGTGGAGTTCGACCGCGACCTGTACGGCCGGGTCGTCCGCGAGGCGATCGACGG
>NZ_JBSFNS010000115.1:0-25542 GCF_053587275.1 Amycolatopsis sp. NPDC003676 | reverse complement strand
GCTTGTCAAGGCATCTTTCCCGCCTTGACAAGCACCCCCGCGCCGTAGTCACACTCAGCTTCGGGGTGCCCGAGCCGCACAAGCCGCGCACAGCGAAACCGCAGCCTAAAGACGTTCGAGAACAGTCACATTCGCCTGCCCGCCACCCTCACACATCACCTGCAGCCCATACCGCCCGCCACTCCGCTCCAACTCATGCAGCAACGTAGTCATCAACCGAGCCCCAGTAGCCCCAATAGGATGCCCCAACGCAATCCCACCCCCATTGACATTGACCTTCGAATGCGGCACACCGATCTCCTGCATCCAAGCCAAAACCACCGGCGCGAACGCTTCATTGCACTCGAACAAGTCAATGTCGTCCACGGTCAGCCCGGTCTTCTCCAACGCCCGCTGCGTCGCCGGAATAGGCGCAGTCAACATCCACACCGGATCCGCCCCATAAACACTGATGTGATGCACCCGAGCCCGCGGCGTCAGCCCATGCTCCGCCACCGCCCGCTCGGAAGCAATCAGCAAAGCCCCCGCCCCGTCACTGATCTGCGAAGCCACCGCAGCCGTGATCGGGCTGCCCTCCTCCAACGGCTTGAGCCCAGCCATCTTCTCCAAAGTGGTATCCCGCCGCGGCCCCTCATCCACCGAAAACTCCCCAACCGGCGAAATCTCCCGAGCAAACCGACCAGCATCGATCGCGGCCGAGGCGCGGCGATGGCTCTCCAGAGCGAACTCCTCCAGCGAGGACCGGGAAAGCCCCCACTTCTCCGCGATCATCCGCGCCGACCGAAACTGCGAAACCTCCTGATGCCCATACCGAGCCACCCACCCAGCCGACTCCGCGAAGGGCGTGCTAAACCCGAACTGCTGCCCCACGACCATCGCCGAAGAAATCGGAATAGCAGACATATTCTGTACTCCCCCAGCAACGATCAAATCCGCAGTCCCAGACATCACCCCCTGAGCCGCGAAATGCACAGCCTGCTGGCTGGACCCGCACTGCCGATCGATAGTCACCCCAGGCACATGATCCGGCAACCCAGCCACCAGCCAGGCAGTCCGAGCGACATCCCCAGCCTGCGACCCGATCGTGTCGCAACACCCGAACACGACATCGTCAACAGCCCCAGGATCAATCCCAGTCCGCTGCACCAGCGCACGAATCGCATGCGCCCCAAGGTCAGCCGAATGCATCCCCGCGAGCGAACCACCACGACGGCCGACCGGCGTGCGAACCGCGTCGACCACATATGCCTCTGGCACGAAATCCTCCTGGATCAGGGATGCTGACTGCTCACCGAGACAACCTCACCGGTGAGATAAGACGAATAAGCACTGGCGAGGAACACCATCACATTGGCGACTTCCCAAGGCTCAGCAGCCCGGCCGAACGCCTCGCGCCCCTTCAACTCGGTCAACAGCTCAGCACTGGTGACCTTCTCCAGGAACGGATGCATCGCCAGACTCGGCGACACCGCGTTGACCCGAATCCCGGAAGGAGCCAAGTCCATGGCCGCAGACCGGGTCAACGCCATCACCCCAGCCTTGGCCGCCGCGTAATGCGCCTGCCCCTCCTGCGCCCGCCAGCCGATCACCGAAGCGTTGTTGACGATCACCCCGCGAGTACCGGAAGCGATCATCCGCCGGGAAGCCGCCCGAATGCACCGGAAAGTCCCGGTCAAAGTCACGTCGAGCACCAACGACCACTGCTCGTCAGTCATCTCGGTGATCGAAGCCGTGCCCCCGAGCCCGGCATTGTTGACCATCACCTCAACCCCGCCGAACGGCTCAGCAGCATCGAGCAGGGCAGCGACCTGCTCCTCCTTGGTCACATCGCACACCACCGAAACAACCCGCTCCGCACCGAACTCCGCCCCCAGCTTCGAAGCCGCCTCGCCAAGCCGCCGCTCATGTGTGTCCCCGATAACGACCGCCCGAGCACCTTCCTCCAGGCACCGCCGGGCAACAGCAGCACCAATCCCAGCACCAGCGGCCGCAGTCACCACGACCACGCGCTCGGCAAGCAACCCGTGCCCCGGCACGTAATCCGGCGCGGGCTGTTCCGGTTTGACACTCACGGTCGCGGCTCCTTAGGCAGGCCAAGCACCCGCTCGGCAATAATGTTTCGCTGAATTTCGTCCGAACCGCCGTAAATCGTGTCGGCCCGGCTGAACAAGAAAAGCGTCTGCTGAGCGTCAAGATCGTAAGAGCCAGTCGCGGTCAACGCGGATCCCCCGCGGACGTCCATCGCCAGCTCGCCCAGCTCCCGATGCCACCGAGCCCACAACAGCTTCGACACCGAAGCCTCCGGCCCCTGCGAGCCAGCCTCATACGCGCTCAACGTCCGCAACGCATGCACCCGCAAGACCTCAAGGCCCACCGCGGCGGAAGCCAACCGATCCCGCACCACCGGATCGTCATAACGCCCATTCGCGCGCGCGGTAGCGACGACACCAGCCAACTCCCGAGCGAAGCCGACCTGCTGCCCGATAGTCGACACCCCACGCTCGAACCCGAGCGTCGCCATCGCGATCCGCCACCCGTCCCCGGGCGCGCCCACCACAAGGGACTCCGAGGTCCGCGCCCCGTCAAAGAAGACCTCGTTGAACTCACTGGTCCCAGTCAGCTGCCGAATCGGCCGCACCTCGACCCCGGGCTGATCCATCGGCACCAGCAGATACGACAACCCAGCATGCCGCCGCGAACCGGCCTCGGTCCGCACCACCGCGAAGCACCACTGTGCGTGCTGAGCGAGCGACGTCCAGATCTTCTGCCCGTCGATCACCCACTCGCCGCCGTCCAGCCGCGCCCGCGTGCGCACCCCAGCTAGATCAGACCCCGCGCCAGGCTCGGAATAGCCCTGGCACCACAGCTCAGTGACCCCGACGATCCCCGGCAGGAACCGCCGCCGCTGCTCGTCGGTGCCGTGTGCGATCAACGTCGGCCCGAGCAGCTCCTCGCCGAGGTGGTTGACCCGGGCAGGCGCATCCGACCGCGCGTACTCCTCATGGAAGATCACCTGCTGCAACAGACTCAGCCCGCGCCCGCCGTACTCCACCGGCCAGCCGAGGCAGGTCCAGCCGTGCGCCGCCAGGTGCTGGTTCCACGCCTGACGCTCCTCCGGCGCTTCGTGCTCGCGCCCGGATCCGCCGAGGCCCTTCAACGCGGCGAAGTCGCCGGTGAGGTGGTCGCCGAGCCACTCGCGCACTTCGGCGCGGAACTGCTCGTCCTCGGGGGTGTAGCGAAGATCCACCCGTCCTCCTGGTCCGCCGGTGCCGGTCCCGCCACGCTACCAAACCAAGCACTTGTTTGGTAGCATCGCCGCCGAACCGAGAAGGAGTGATGCGCGTTGAGCGGAACCGAAGAAAGCACCGACGAGCAGGTCGTGACGTACGAGGTGCGCGGTCCGGTCGCGGTCGTCACGCTGAACCGGCCGCAGTACCGCAACGCCCAGAACTCGAAGATGACCTACGCGCTGGACGCCGCGTTCACGAAGGCGGTGGACGACCCGGACGTCAAGGCGATCGTGCTGGCGGGCAACGGCAAGCACTTCTGCGCCGGGCACGACATCGGCACCCCCGGCCGCGACATCGACCAGAGTTTCGAGCGCAAAGCGGTCATCTGGTGGGACCACACCGACCGCGCGGGCGTCGATTCGCGCTTCGCCCGCGAGTCGGAGGTCTACCTCGGCATGTGCCGGCGCTGGCGGGAGATCCCGAAGCCGGTGATCGCGATGGTGCAGGGCGCGTGCATCGCGGGCGGGCTGATGCTCGCGTGGTCGTGCGACTTCATCGTGGCCTCCGATGACGCATTCTTCTCCGACCCGGTCGTGCGGATGGGCATCCCGGGCGTCGAGTACTTCGCGCATCCGTGGGTGATGAATCCGCGCGCGGCGAAGGAGTTCCTCTACACCGGCGACCGGTTCGGCGCGGACCGCGCGCAGGCGCTCGGCATGGTCAACCACGTCGTGCCGCGCGCCGAGCTCGAAGAGGCGACGTTCGCGATCGCCGAGCGGATCGCGCAGATGCCGCAACTGGGTCTGGCGCTCACGAAGAAGGCCGTCAACCAGGCGGAAGACCTGATGGGCATGCGGTCCGGAATGGACTCGGTGTTCGGCCTGCACCACGCCGCGCACGCGCACAACGCCGAACTGGACACCGATTCGCTCGCCGGGCTCGACGCGCGGTCGATGGCGAAGGCCAACAAGAAGGCCGCGGGAGAGTCATGAGCCCGGAATTCACCGCCGCGGAAGAGGAGTTCCGTGCGGAGGCGCGCGGCTGGCTGAAGGAAAACAGCCCCGGCCCGCTGCCGTCGATGGACACCGAAGACGGCGCCCGCGCGCACCGCGAGTGGGAAGCGAAGCTGGCCGAGGGCCGGTGGTCCGTGGTCACTTGGCCGGCCGAATACGGCGGCCGCGACGCGACGCTGACCGAGTGGGTGCTGTTCGAGGAGGAGTACTACCTCAGCGGCGCGCCGACCCGGATCGCGCAGAACGGCATCTCGCTGCTGGCCCCGATCATCTTCGAGCACGGCACCGACGACCAGCGCCAGCGGCACCTTCCGTTGACCGCCAACGGCACCCGGATCTGGGCGCAGGCCTGGTCCGAGCCGGAGGCGGGCAGCGACCTCGCCGGGATCCGCAGCACCGCCGTCCGCGACGACGAACGCGGCGGATGGGTCCTCAACGGACAGAAGATCTGGAGCTCCCGCGCCCCGTTCGCCGACTGGGGTTTCGGCCTGTTCCGCTCCGACCCGGAAGCCGAACGGCACCGCGGCCTCACGTACTTCCTGTTCCCGCTCGACTCCGACGGCGTCACCGTCCGGCCGATCGCGCAACTCGACGGCGACAGCGGGTTCGCCGAGATCTTCTTCGACGACGTCTTCGTGCCTGATCAGGACGTCCTCGGCGGCGTCGGCGACGGCTGGCGGGTCGCGATGAGCACGGCGGGCAACGAACGCGGCCTGTCGCTGCGTTCGCCGGGCCGGTTCCTCGCGGCGGCAGACCGGCTGCTGGGCCTCTGGGCCGAGCGCGGCGCCGAAGCCCCGCACCTGCGCGACCGGGTGGCCGATGCCTGGATCAAGGCCGAGTCCTACCGGCTCTACACCTGGGACACCGTCGACCACGTGCAGAACGGCGGCGACGTCGGCGCGGCGGGCAGCGTCAACAAGCTCTTCTGGACCGGGCTCGACCTCGGCATCCAGGAAACGGCGCTCGACCTGCTCGGTCCGGACCAGGAGCTGCTCGGGCGCTGGATGGAGGACTACCTGTTCGCCCTCGGCGGCCCGATCTACGCCGGCACCAACGAGATCCAGCGCAACATCGTCGCGGAACGGCTGCTCGGCCTCCCCCGCGGCGACCGCAGGAAGGCACAAGCATGAAGTTCCGGCTGTCCGCCGAACAGCGCGCGTTCGCCGAAGCGCTGGACGCCCTGCTGGGCGCGGCCGACGTCCCCGGCGTCAACCGGTCCTGGGCGGCCAAGCGGCCGGAATCCGGGCTGCTGCTGTGGAAGCAACTCGCCGAACTGGGCGTCACCGCGCTCGGCGTGCCCGAAGAACACGGCGGCGTCGGCGGGACCCCGGTCGATCTGATCGTGGCCTTCGAACGCCTCGGGTACCACGGGGTGCCGGGTCCGGTGATCGAGTCCATCGCCGCCGCACCCGCGCTGCTCACCGACGGTTCGTTGCTGTCCTCGCTGGCCGCCGGGGACGCGGTGGTCACCTTAGCGAGCGCGCCGGACAGTCCGTACGCGCTCGATGCGGATGTCGCGACGGACGTGTTCGTGGTCGGCGATGCGCTGGCACGGGCGGAAATCGGCCGTTCGCTGCAGTCGGTTGATCCCTCCCGGCATCTGTTCGAGGTCACCGCTGGTGCCGACGCTCAGCCGCTCTCCCCGGAAAAGCGCGCAAAAGCTCTCGACCTCGCCAGCCTCGCCTGCGCGGCCGAACTGCTGGGCTGCGGCGAACGAATGCTGGCCGACACCGTCGCCTACCTCGGCCAGCGACGCCAGTTCGGCCGCGTGATCGGCGAGTACCAAGCGCTCAAGCACGCTGCCGCAGACGTCCGGGTGGCGCTCGATTTCGCCCGCCCCCTGCTGCTCGGCGCGGCCCGCGAGCCCAGCGCTCGCGCGATCTCGGCGGCGAAAGTCGCGACGTCGGACGCGGCACAGCTCGCCGCGCGCACCGGGCTCCAGCTGCACGGCGCGATCGGCTACACGCTTGAATGCGACCTGAGCCTGTGGCTGTTGCGCGTCCGGGCGCTCGTGGGCTGCTGGGGCACGCCGTCCGTGCACCGCGCGCGGGTGCTGGAGAGCCTGATGAGGGGCCGCTGATGCACTTCGCGCTGACCGACGAGCAGCGGGAACTCGCCGCCGCCGTCCGCGGGCTGGTCCAGCGACGAGCCGCGAAGACCGATCTGCGGACGGCGATCGACTCGCCGCCCGGATACGACACCGAGCTGTGGTCCGCGTTGTGCGAGCAGATCGGCGTCGCCGCGCTGGCCATTCCCGAGGAGTACGGCGGAGCCGGGTACAGCCTGTTCGAAACGCACGTCGTGCTGGAGGAACTGGGCGCGAGCCTGACGCCGTCGCCGCTGCTGGGCTCCGGAGTGCTTGCCGCGCAAGCACTACTGGCTGCCGATGCACCTGAGTTGCTCCCCGAGATCGCGGCGGGCGAGGTCGTCGCGCTGGCTTGGGCGGACCGTGCCGGACGGCATCGAACCGACGGATCAGACGTGGTCGCTTCGGACGGAACCCTGAACGGCACCGCGACTTTGGTACTGGACGGTGCTGAGGCGTCGCACCTGCTGGTGGTCGCAATGGCCGACGGACGTCCCGCGCTGTTCCAGACGGACGCGACCGCTGAGGCAACCCCAGCCGTCGACCAAACACTCAGGTTCGCCCAGGTCGAATTCCGCGACACCCCGGCGACATTGCTCGCGGACGACTTCACCAAAGCGCTCCCCCGGATGCACGCCATCGCCGCGATCGCTTGCACCGCCTTGCAAGTCGGCGGCGCACAGTCCTGTTTGGACCGAACCGTCTCCTATCTCAAAGAACGCGAACAGTTCGGCCGCCCGCTCGGTTCATTCCAAGCGCTGAAACACCGAGTCGCCGAGATGCTGGTGCACGTCGAAACCGCGCGCTCGATCTCGTGGGCGGCCGGGTTCGCGGCCAGCAACGGAGACGATCTCGTCCAGCAGGCGGCCTACGCGAAGTCCTGGTGCAGCGAAGCTTTCACCGCGGTAGCAGCAGAAACCGTCCAGCTGCACGGCGGAATCGCGATCACCTGGGAGCACGACGCGCAGCTGTACTTCAAACGAGCACACGCGCTGGCGCACCTCTTCGGCGACGCCCGCGAGCACCGGGCCCGGCTTCGGAGCGGCGCATGATCCACCACGTCGGGATCACCGTGCACGACCTCGCCGCGTCGACCGAGTTCTACCGCGATCTGCTCGGCGGCAACGTCGAAGGACCGTTCGAGCGCAGCGGTCCGCGGATCGACGAGGTCACCGGATATCCGGGCGTGATCGTGCGGCAGAGCTTCGTCTCGGCCGACGACGGCGACACGGTGGTCGAGCTGCTGCAGTACGAAAACGGGTCGCCGACGCGGATCGACCCGGACCACGGGCAAGCGGGCGCGGCGCACGTCGCGATCACGGTCGACGACCTGGACGCGACGCTGGAGCGGCTGCGCGAACGCGGGGTCGCGGCGGTGTCCGAGCCGATCGTCACCAGCCATCCGATGGCGGGCTGCCGCGCGGTGTACGTGCTCGATCCGGACCGGGTCCGCGTCGAACTGGTGCAACTGCCCGCCTGAGCAAGCGAAAGATGGAGGAACGAATGGGCGGCAAGTCCATGACGCTGGACGGCGTCACCGAGTACGTCCGGTCCGGGATGACCGTCGGGATCGGCGGATGGGGGTCGCGGCGCAAGCCGATGGCGATGGTGCGCGAACTGCTGCGCAGCGACGTCGAAGACCTCACGCTGGTCACCTTCGGCGGGCCCGAGGTCGGGCTGCTGTGCGCGGCGGGCAAGGTGCGCCGGGTGATCTACGGGTTCGTCTCGCTCGACACGATCCCGCTCGACCCGCATTTCCGCGCCGCGCGCGAGGGCGGCCGGGTCGAGACGACGGAGTACGACGAGGGCATGTTCGTCGCCGCGCTGCGGGCGGGCGCGAACCGGCTGTCGTTCCTGCCGACGCGCTCCGGGCTCGAGAGCGACGTGCTGCTGATGAACCCGGAGCTGAAGACCGTCGCGTCGCCGTATGACGACGACGTCTACATCGCGGTGCCCGCCGTGCGCCCGGACGTCTCGCTGCTGCACCTCAACCGCAGCGACACCCTCGGCAACGGTCAGTTCCTCGGCCCGGACCCGTACTTCGACGACCTGTTCGCGATGGCGTCGGAGAAGACGCTGCTGAGCGTCGAGAAGATCGTGGACACCGAGGACCTCACCGCCACCGAGCGGTCGACGTCGCTGCTGATCAGCCGGATGTTCGTGAACGGCGTGATCGAGGCCCCGAACGGCGCGCACTTCACCTCGTGCGACCCGGATTACGGCCGCGACGAGGCGTTCCAGCGGCATTACGCGCAGTCCGCGCAGGACGAGGTCGCGTGGAAGCAGTTCCGCGAGACCTTCCTGACCGGCGACGAGGCCAGCTACCACGAAGCAGTGCGCGCCTTCCACCGCGCGACCGAGAAGGAGTCCGCATGAGTGCCCCCGCGACCCGCGCCGAGGTCTGCATCGCCGCCTGCTCCGACGCGTGGCGCGGCTCCGGCGAGGTGCTGGCCCACGCGGTCGGCACGGTCCCGGCGATCAGCGCGCGGCTGGCGCGGCTCACCCACTCTCCAGAATTGGTGCTGTCCGACGGCGAATGCCACTTCATGGCCGACCCGCCGCCGCTGGGCAAAACCGCCGCGGCGGGCGGCACCGTCGAGGCGTGGGCCCCGTTCGGCCGGATCTTCGACATCCTCAACACCGGGCGGCGGCATTCGATGATGGGCGCGAGCCAGATCGACCGGTTCGGCAACCAGAACATCTCGCTGATCGGCGACTGGCGGAAGCCGAAACGCCAGCTCATCGGCATGCGCGGCGCGCCGGGCAACACGGTCAACCACCGCACCGACTACTGGGTGAGCCGACACTCGAGCCGGGTGTTCGTGGACCGGGTCGACATCGTGTCCGGAGTCGGCAACGACCGGGCCCGCGCGCACACCTCGACAGCGCTGCGGTTCCACGACCTCGGCGTGGTGGTGACCGACCTGGCCGTGCTCGACTACGACGAGGACGGACGGCTGAAGGTGCGTTCGCTGCACCCAGGCGTCACCGAGGACGAAGTCCGTGAGAACACCGGCTTCGAGCTGGACTTCAGCGGGGCCGGGGTGTCCCGGGAGCCGGACGAGCACGAATTGGACCTGATCCGCACCGTGCTCGATCCGTTGGGCGCCCGGGACCGGGAGGTCAAGGTGTCCCGGCCCTGAACCGCTCAGCCGGCGAGCAAGCCGCCGTACAGCATCGCGAGGTACTGCTCCGCCACGACGTCGTGGCGGAGCTTTCCGCGCGGGTTGTACCAGCGGACCGACGACCAGACGGTGTCCCGGATGAACCGGTACACCAGGCTCACCTCGAGGTCGTCGCGGAATTCGCCGGTTTCGCGGCCTGCCTGGAGCACGCTGAGCCACAGTTTTTCGATCTTCAGCGACGTCTTCCCGACGAATTCGAAATCGGCGAGGCTGCCGACGACGGCCGATTCGTTCTGGTAGAGCGCCACCGCGAACGGCCGCTCGTGAATGGTCGCGAAGGCGGTGTACACCAGCGCGTCGAACTGCTCGCGCGGCGTGCCGTCCTTCCCGGCGATCTCGGTGAACGCGGCCAGCAGGTCGTCCATGAACTCCTTGAGGATCTCGCGGAGCATGTCCTCTTTGGACGCGAAATGGTGGTACAGGCTCCCGGAAAGGATGCCCGCCTCGTCGGCGATGTCGCGGACGGTGGTCTGGGAGTAGCCCCGGGTCGCGAACAGCTGCGCGGCGATGCCCAGCAGCTCTCCGCGCCGGGTGCCGCCGTTTTTCGCCGGAGCCCGGCCGGTTCGCGGAGTCATCGCATGGATCCCTTCCTGCCCGCTGCTTTCCCCTATGCTACCGAACAAGCACTTGTTCAGTGAGGAGACCCGCGTGTCGACGCCTCGCACGATTCCCGCTCTGCTCGACGAAGCCGCCCGCCGCCACGGCGACGCACCCGCTGTGGTCGACGGTACGACACAGCTGTCCTGGACCGGATTGCGGGAGCGGGTACGCACCGTTTCCCGCGCGCTGGCCGCGGTCGGCGTCCGTGCCGGCGACCGGGTCGCGGTGTGGTCGCCGAACCGGGTGGAGTTCATCCTGACGTTCCTGGGCGCGCAGTGCCTCGGCGCGGCGCTGGTGCCGATCAACACCCGGTACCGCGGCGAGGAAGCCCGGGTGGTGCTGGAGCGGTCCGGTGCTTCGGTGCTGGTGCTGTGCAACGGGTTTCTCGGCAATGACTATCTCGGGATGCTGACTGAGGCCGCTGCCCGGTCTGGTTCCGATGGTTCCGGTGTTGTGCCTGGACTTCCGCAGCTGCACACCGTGATCGACCTCGGTCCGGACGGCGTTGCGTTGCCGTGGACCGAATTCCTCGCCGGGGCGGAGTCGGTTTCGGCCGTTGATGAATCCGTGGTGACGCCTTCCACGGTGGCGGACATTCTCTACACCTCGGGCACCACTGGCGTGCCCAAGGGCGTGATGAGCACGCACGCGCAGACGATCGGCGTCGCGGACGTGTGGGCGAAGGGCACGTCGCTCACCCCCGCGGACAACTACGCGATCGTGAACCCGTTCTTTCACTCCTTCGGCTACAAGGCCGGGGTGGTCGCGGCGATCACCGCTGGCACGACCATCTACCCGGTCCTGACCTTCGACCCGGTCGCGTTGATGGAGCTAGTCCAGCGAGTTGGCATCTCAGTGCTGCCCGGTGCGCCGACCATCTTCACCACGCTGATCAACCACCCTCGGCGCGGCGAATTCGACCTGTCGTCGCTGCGCTTCGCGATCGCCGGTGCGGCTTCGGTGCCGGAGAACCTGTTCTCGGACATGCTGGAAATCCTCGGCTTCGAGCAGGTCGCGCAGGCGTACGGGCTCACCGAATGCGTCGTGGCGACCCAATCGCGGCCGAACGAGGACCCGCGGCACGTCGCGCACACCACCGGCCCCGCGGTGCCCGGCCTGGAGATCCGCGCGGTCGACAGCGAGGGCAAGGACGTGCCGGTCGACGCCGACGGCGAGATCCTCATCCGGGGCGAGTTCGTGATGCTCGGCTACTTCGACGACCCGGCCGCGACCGCGGCGGCGATCGACGCCGACGGCTGGCTGCACACCGGCGACGTCGGACAGCTGGACGAGCACGGCTGCGTGAAGATCACCGGGCGGCTGAAGGACATGTTCACCGTCGGCGGGTTCAACGTGTACCCGGCCGAGGTGGAGAACGTGCTGAGCACGCACCCGGACGTCGTCGAGGCCGCGGTGATCGGCGTGGACGACGACCGGATGGGCTCGGTGGGCCGCGCTTACGTGACGCTGTGGGCGGGAGTCGAGCTGGATTCGGCGGCGCTGCGGGAGTACTGCCGGGAGCGGCTGGCGAACTTCAAGGTGCCGCGCGAGTTCGTGGCGATCGAGGAACTGCCGCGGAACGCCAGCGGGAAGATCGTGAAGCGGGAACTGTCCTGACGTCGTGAGCGGCTGTGCCGGTTCTAACCGGCACAGCCACTCACGACCCCCCTGCGCAAGCCGTCGTGGCGCGGAACGTCCGGCCAAGCTCGGCTCGACAATCCCGACTGCGGGATCCCCGGGATGGCGCGCGGCAGTCACCCGGCATTCGACCTGGAGCGGGCATTCCGCGACCCCGCCCACCGCGACGAGGTCGGCCGGGACTGGCCTGCCTTGTGCGCTGGCACGACGGGAGCGCCGGTCAGCCCGGCCAAGCGTTCGACGGCGGGCCACAGCTCGGCGCTCGGGTAGTTCAGCACGCAGTCCGGCCGGTCGCGCAGGTTGGCGAAGGTGTGGCCGGTGCTGCCGAAGCCGAGCACGGCGGTGCGGCCGAGCACCCACGCCGACGACATCGGGGCCAGGTTGGTCGTCCCGTCGGCGTTCGCGCTGGACAGCAACACGACGGGGCGCCGGGGTAGAGCACCGGCGGGTCGATCACGACGGAATCCATGGCCGCATCCTGGCGGCGGGACGGTTCGGTGCGCGCCGAACCGTCCCGCGTCCGAGCCGTCAGGCGAGCCGTTCCAACACCATCGCCATGCCCTGTCCGCCTGCCGCGCACATCGTCTCCAGACCGAAGGTCGCGTCCCGCTCCTGGAGGCCGTGCAGCAGCGTCGTCGCCATCCGCGCGCCGGTCGAACCGAACGGGTGGCCCAGCGCGATCGCGCCGCCGTGCACGTTGACGCGGTCGAGGTCCAGGCCCAGCTGGTCGACGCACGGCAGCACTTGCGCGGCGAAGGCTTCGTTCATCTCGACCAGGTCGACGTCCTTGACGGACAGTCCGGCCCGCGTCAACGCCTGCTGGCTCGCCTCGACCGGGCCCAGCCCCATGATCTCCGGACTCAACGCGGACACCCCGGTGGCGACGATCCTCGCCAGCGGCTGAATGCCCACCTCGCGCGCCCGGACGTCGCTCATCACCACGAGCGCGGCCGCGCCGTCGTTCAGCGGACAGCAGTTGGCCGCGGTAACCGTCCCGTCTGGTCGGAACACCGGCTTGAGTTGAGATACCTTCTCCAGCGTCACGCCCGCCCGCGGACCGTCGTCGGCGGACACCACCGTGCCGTCCGGCAAAGTCACCGGAGTGATGTCCTTCTGCCAGAACTCCCCCGCCGCCTCGGCGAGGTTCTGGCTGCGCACGGCGAACGCGTCCTGGTCCTTTCGGGACACTCCACAATGGTCAGCGACGTTCTCCGCGGTCTCGCCCATCGCGATGTAAACGTCCGGCAGCGCACCGTCTTTCCGCGGGTCTGTCCACTGCAGACCGCCGCCTGCGCGCTTCTCCGTCACCGCCATCGCGTCGGCGTACAACGGGTTCTTCGTGTCCGGCATGCCGTCGGCTTTGCCTTGGGAGAACCGCGAAACACACTCAACACCCGCTGAGACGAACACGTCACCCTCGCCCGCGCGGATCGCGTGCATCGCCATTCGCGTGGTCTGCAGCGAAGACGCGCAGTACCGGTGCACAGTCGTGCCGGGCACCGCGTCGAGGCCGAGCCGCAGCGCGACCATCCGGCCCAGGTTGTACGCCTGTTCCCCGGCCGGTTGCGCGCAGCCGAGCATCAGGTCGTCGATCCGGCCGACCTCCGGGACCGCCGCCAGCGCGGCTTCGACCATCTGCGCGGCGAGGTCGTCCGGCCGCAGGTCTTTGAGCGAGCCCTTGTACGCCCGCCCGATCGGCGAGCGGGCGGCGGAGACGATCACGGCTTCGGGCACGGCAAGGTCCTCCTCAGGCGTTCGGGGTGTGCTGGAGGAAAGCGGGCCATTCGCCGCCTCCGTCCACATTGAGCACCGCTCCGCTGACATGGCTGGCGAGCGGGGAAGCAAGCAGCAGACAGGCTTGGCCGACCTCGGCCGGCGACGCGAACTGTCCGCGCGGGATCGTCCGGGCGACCGCGTCGCGCTGCGCCGGATCGCCGTAGTGGTCCTCGGAACCCGGCGTCTCGACCAATCCGCAACTGACCGCGTTGACCCGCACCCGCGGCGCCCACTCCACGGCCAAGCTGGTCGTGAGACTCTCCAGCGCCGCCTTCGCCGCGCCGTAGATCGCGGTGCCCGGGCTGGGCCGCCGCGCCGAGATCGACGTGACGTTCACCGCCGACGCCCCGGGCGTCTCGCACAGGATCGGATGCGCCGCGTGCAGCACGTACGCCGCGGCGAGGAAGTTGAGGTCGTTGATCTTGCGGTGGAAGCGCGGCGAGGCCTCCGCGAACTGCGCGAACGGCGCACCGCCAGCGTTGTTGACCACGACGTCGAGGCGTCCGTGCCGTTCGCCGATCTCTTCCAGCCACTTCTGGACCTGGTCCGGCTCCCGCACGTCAACCTGGGCAAACCGCGCCGTCCGGCCGTCGACCTCGCGCAGCTTCTCCGGTTCGGTACGCCCGCAGATCTCGACCTCGGCGCCCGCTTCGAGGAACGTCGCCACGATGCCGTCGCCGACTCCGCGCGCTCCGCCGGTGACGAGGACGACGCGATCGGTCAGGTCGAAGCTGACAGGCATGCTGCTCCTTCTCGCCGGGAGCGCTCAGCCTACCAAACAAATGCTAGGTTGAGGACGAGGAGGTTTTCCATGCCACACGAGACAATCCGGCGAGTCAGCATCGTCACCGGAGGCGCGCTGGGGATCGGCGGGGCGACCAGCCGCCGCCTCGCCGCGCGCGGGGACCTGGTCGTGCTGAACGACATCGATCCCGCTGCCGCCGCCCACACGCGCGCCTCGATCGAGGAGGCTGGCGGCGTGTGCGAAACGGTCATCGGCGACATCGCCGCGGACGAGGTAGTCGAGGCTGTCACCGCCGCCGCGCTGCGGTTGGGCGACGGCCGGATCGACGTCCTGGTCAACAATGTCGGCGATTTCCGGCCCGCGTCCCGGGATTTCCTGCACAGCACGCCGGAGCAGTGGGCGCGGTTGCATGAGCTGAACCTGCTGCACGTCTTCAAGCTCACGCACCGGGTGCTGCCGCAGTTGATCTCGCAGGGCTCAGGCGTGATCGTGAATAACTCGACAGTGGAAGCCTTTCGCGGAATTCCCGGGCATGCGGTGTATTCCGCTTACAACGCCGGGGTTTCGGCGTTCACGAAGAGCCTGGCCGTCGAGGTCGGACGGTATGGCGTCCGGGTGAACGCGATCGCGCCGGATCTCGCGGACAGCCAGCAGACTCCTGCTGCGGCGATGTTGCGCGACAATGATCCGTCGAAGATCGAGACATGGGTGCCGTTAGGCCGGTTCGGGCACGTGGACGAATACGCGAAGGTGATCGAATTCCTGACGACGGACGCTGCCTCTTACGTCACCGGCCACACGATTCCGGTGGACGGCGGGACGCTCGCGGCTTCGGGGTGGTACTTGCGGAGCAATCGGAAGGGGTTCACGAACTTTCCGCGGGAAACGTGAGCCGGGCGGTGGGCTCGTGAGCGTTTATCCCGGTTAGAACCGTCATCGCCACTCACGACCCCGGTGCGACGACGCGCTCAACGCTCTCGCGGAGCAACGCCCGGCGCTGCTCGTGCAATTCCGGAGCTTCTTGGTCGCTGGCGGCGTAGACGTTGCTGACCGGCGACCAGGCCATCGACATCGCGATCACCATGGCCATCAGGTCGAACGGGTCTCCGTCCCGGACGAGGCCCGCGGCTTGCGCGTCGGCGATGGCGCGCAGTTTGGCGTCGTCGAGGCGGTGGCTGTCGTCGACGAGATGTCCGGCCGGGCGGCGCTCCAGGCGTTCCCAGGTGGCCAGCCGGATGAGGTCGGGGCGGCGGAGGTACTCGTCGTAGAGGCGGACGGCCCAGCCGGCGAGGTCGGCGGCGTCGATCGGCACGACGGTCATGATCCGCTCCAGCGAGGCGGAGAAAATGGCGTCGAACAGCCCTTCCTTGCTGCCGAAGTAGCCGTAGAGCTGCGCCTTGTTGGTGCGGGCGGCGGCCACGATGCGCTCGACGCGCGCTCCGGCGATCCCGTGCGCGGCGAACTCCTGGGTCGCGACGTCCAGGATGCGCTGCCGGGTGGCGGCTCCGCGCGAGGTCAGGGGCTTGTCGGCCATGCCGGGCACGATAACAACAGACCAGTCTGTTTGCCGAATCGGAGTACGGCGGCTACCGTGGCAATAGACCGAACAGTCTGTTTGTTGAGGGGCGAGCATGCGGGACACTCTGGGCTGGCAAACCGACCGTGCCGGGTTACGACGGACCGTGCTGCAACGTCGGGAACTGCGGGCCGACGACGTCGCGGTTCGCGTGGACTACTGCGGCGTCTGCCATACCGATCTGCACGCCGTCCGCGCCCACACCGGCGACGCGCCTTTGGTGCCCGGCCACGAGTTCACCGGCGTGGTCACCGAGATCGGGCACGAGGTCACGCGATTCGCCATCGGCGACCAGGTCGCGGTCGGCAACATCGTCGACTCCTGCGGCGCGTGCGCGATGTGCGAGGCAGGACAGGAAAACTTCTGTCACGACTTCCCCACCCTGACCTACGGCGGCACCGACCGCCGCGACGGAACCACCACGCTGGGCGCCTTCTCCCGCGAGTACATCGTCCGCGAGGAGTTCGCCTACTCGCTCCCCGCCGGGCTCGACCCCGCGGCCGCCGCTCCCCTGCTGTGCGCGGGGATCACCGTCTGGGAACCGCTGCGAGCCCTCGGCGTCGGGCCTGGCACCCGGGTCGCCGTGGCCGGGCTCGGCGGGCTCGGGCACCTCGCGGTCAAACTCGCCGTCGCGCTCGGGGCCGACACCACGGTCGTCGGCCGCTCCGCCGACAAAGCCGACGACGCCCGTCGGCTGGGCGGTCACGATCTGATCGTCTCGACGGACCAACACCAGATGGCCGCGGCCCGGGACCGGTTCGACGTCGTCATCGACACCATCGCCGTCCCGCACGACGTCGCGCCCTACCTCAAGCTCGTCGCCCTCGACGGAACCCTCAGCCACGTCGGGTACCTCGGCTCGGTCACCGTGCAGGCCACCGATCTGTTGGTAGGACGCAAGAACCTCAGCTCCGCGGGCAGTGGCGGCCGTCCCGCGACCGCCGCCATGCTGGAGTTCTGCGCCCAGCATGGCATCACCGCCGACATCGAACTCCTCCCGTCCGCCCGCGTCAACGAAGCCCTCGAACGGTTGCAACGCAACGACGTCCGGTACCGGTTCGTGCTGGACCTGTCTGATCTGCCGCAGGACCGCGGTCAGCCCACGTACCCCGCGGGCTGACCCCAATCCGCACCCCGAGTCGTCGTCCGGTCCACCAGCACACACCGCGTGCCGGTGAAGTTGGTCGGCATGCATTTGTTGCAGTGAATGCACAACGACGGCGTCTCCGGCTCAGCGGCGATCCGGTTCACCAAATCCGGCTCGCGCAGCAAAGCCCGGCCCATCGCGACGTACTGGAATCCCTCCCGCATCGCCAGGTCCATCGACGCGCGGTCGGTGATCCCGCCGAGCAACACCATCGGCAGCTTCACCGCGGCCCGGATCTGGCGTGCGTCCTCGAGCAGAAACGCGTCCCGATAAGGATATTCGCGGATGAAATGCTTCCCCACCGCCTGCACGCCCAGCTTCAACGGCTGCGGCATCACGGCCGCGAACTCGCGGACCGGCGCGTCACCCTTGAAGAGGTACATCGGGTTGAGCAGCGATGAACCGGCGGTCATTTCGAGGGCGTCGCAGGTGCCGTCGGCTTCGAGCCATTGCGTCACCGGGATCGCCTCGTCGAGCCAAAAGCCGCCGGGCGCGCCGTCGTCCATGTTCATTTTGACGATCACCGCGATCCGGTCGCCGACCGCGTCACGAACCGCGCGCATCGTGTCACGTGCGAGCCGGGCGCGGTTCTCCAGCGAGCCACCGTATTCGTCGGTGCGGTGGTTGAGTTTGGGGCTCAGGAAGGAACTGATCAGATAGTTGTGTCCTAAGTGGACTTCAATGGCGTCGAACCCGCACTCGATGGCGCGCCGGGCCGCGTCGGCGTGGGCGCGTTTGACGCGTTCGATGCCGGCGTGGTCGATTTCCTGAGCGAAACTGAGCGTCGTCTTGTGGAAATACCGGCTCGGCGCGAGCGCGGGCAGCCCATTGCCCTTCGGATTCGCGACCGGCCCGCCGTGCCCGATCTGCGCCGAAATCGCCGCGCCCTCGGCGTGCACCGCGTCGGTGAGCACGCGCAATCCCGGCAGGGCCTCGTCGGCCCAGTAAATCTGATGCCGGTCGGTGCGGCCTTCCTTGGCAACCGCACAATAAGCGACCGTCGTCATCCCGACGCCGCCCTTCGCGTAGCCGACGTGGAAATCGACCAAATCCCGAGTGACCCGGCCGTGGTGGCTGAGCCCCTCGTAGGTAGCCGCCTTGACGACGCGATTGCGCAACTGCACCGGCCCGAGCCTGGCGGGAGCAAGCGGATCGGGCGGGGTGGGGGTCGTGGAAGTCACCTTGCCACGGTAGGAAACGGAGGGGACGGGCTGCTCTCGCGATCTCGGTGACTGGGAGGTCCGGGCCAGCGGCAAACCCGCGGATGCGGTAACGCTCTGGCTGGGCCCGGCGACTTCTGTTCATCTATCCGTGTTCAGGAGGAGAAACAGCTGTGCCCGATCTCGAACCCCGTCCTCGCTATCACGCCGATGCGTTTACCGGCCCCTCCGCAGTCGCCGCGCGGCTCAAAGAAGCGTCCGAGACGGACGGGCCGACGGACTACGCGAACAGGATCAACCTCGAGATCCTGGGCCAGCTCGCGGCTATCCGGCGGCACGCGCTGATCCTGGCCACCATAGTCGTGATGTGGGCGATCCTGACCTTGATCGGGTTCATCGCGATCATCGTGATCGTGAACAATCTCCCCAGCAGCGGATCGTCCATCTACCGCTACTGAGGAACCGTCAGCTGGCCCAGGGTGCAGCTTCCTCCAACTGCGCCGCCAACGACAACAGCAGCCCCTCCTGCCCCAGATCCGCGGCGAACTGCACCCCCAGCGGCAGTCCGTCGTCATCCCGGCCGAGCGGAAGCGAGATCGCGGGCATCCCAGTCACGTTGAAAACACTGGTCCACGCCGAATACGCGCCCGCGTGCTCGTAGATCGACGCGGGATCCGTCGTGTCCAGCAGGCCCAGCGGCGGAGTCGGGAGCGGCAGCGTCGGGGTGAGCAGGACGTCGTACTGGGTGAAGACCTGCCCGACCTCCCACCCGATCTCCTGTGCCCGGCGCAGCGCACGATGGAGCTGGTTCGCAGTCAAGCCGCGGTAGTGGTCGAGCAGCAACTCGGTGAACGGCTCGACGTCGCCCGGCTGGAGTTCGCGGCCCAACGCGGCCAGTTGGTCTTCGACGATCACCACCAAATCCGCGCCCATCAGCAGTCCGCCGGTCGTGCGGACGTCCGGGAAGTCAAACGGCGCAACGGTTTCCTCGACGTGATGGCCGAGTTCCTCGCAAAGTTTCGCCGTCTGCTGCACCGCAGCCAGGCAAGCGGGATGCGGGTCGACGCCGGTTCGGGCCTGGGTGGCCAGGCCGATGCGGAGACGGCCGGGAACGCGGCGGGTCGCGTCGAGGAAGGTGCCGGGCGGGGTGGGGGCGGCGAAGGCTTCACCCGGGAGTGGTCCGGCGATCGCGTCCAGCAGGGCCGCGCTGTCACGGACTGTCGTGGTGACCGCGTGGGCGACGGACACTGGGGCGGCAAGGGTGCCGGAGTCAGGCGAGCCGGTGGTACGGCCGCGGCTCGGTTTCAGGCCGACCAGACCGCACATGGCCGACGGGATCCGGATCGAGCCGCCGCCGTCGGTGGCGTGGGCGGCGGGGACCAGGCCAGCGGCGACGGCCGCTGCGGAACCGCCGCTCGAGCCGCCTGGCGAGCGCGAGAGGTCGTGCGGGTTGCGGGTGGGGCCGTGCAATTGCGGCTCGGTGCTTGCGTTAAGGCCGAATTCGGGGGTGTTGGTGATGCCCAGGATGACCAAACCGGCGCGTTTGTAGCGGCGGATCAGTTCGCTGTCCACTGTGGACACAGCGGAGGCGAATAGCGCGCTGCCCTGGGTGGCGGGGAGGCCGGCGACTTCGGTGCCGAGATCCTTGACCAGGAACGGGACTCCGGTGAGCGGACCGTCCGGGAGACCGGCGTCGATTTCCGCGAGAGCAGCCTCGAAGCGTTGGCCGACGACGGCGTTGAGCCGCGGATTCGCCTCCTCGATGCGGGCGATCGCCTGTTCGGCGGCCTCCCGGGCGGACAGGTCGCCCCGGCGGATGGCGGCGGCAGTATCGAGGGCAGAAAGCACAGCGATGTCTCCTCAGAAGGGCTCAGCCGAAGAAGGCTTGACCACCGTCGAGCGGCACGGTGGCTCCGGTCAGGTAGCGCAGATCGGAACCGACCAGCGCGACTACAGCGCGACCAATGTCCTCCTCGCACTCCCCGATCCGGCCCATCGGAATGGTCGAGACGAATTCGGCGGCCTCTTCGGGGTTGTGTTCGGTCCACCATTTCAAGCCCGGCGACAACGCGTGCGGAGCGATCGCGTTGACCCGGATTCCGTCGCGCGCCCACTCCACGGCGGCAGTGCGCGACAGCGAGCGCAAGGCTTGTTTCGCTGCGGCGTAAGCACCGTAGGTGGTGGGATCCCAGCGCACCATCGCTGATGTGACCAGGTTGACGATCGAACCGTCGCCCGTCGCCTTCAAGTGCGGATGGGCGGCTTTCATGAACGCGAACGCGGCAAACGGTCCAGTCGAGAAACCGCGCGCGAAGTCCTCGTCGCTCATTTTCAGCAATGGCCCGAAAGCGCCGGAGTACGCATTGTTGACCAAAATTTCGAGGCGGCCGAATCGCGAAACGACCTCGTCGACGACCCCGGGAATCGACGCCGTATCCGCGACGTCGCATTCGAACGGTTCCGCGGCAGCACCCCGCTCCCGCAGGAGGCGGCAGGTCTCGTCCAGCTTGCCGCGCGTGCGCCCGAGGACCGCGATCGACGCGCCCTCCCCCGCCAACGCCAGCGCGATTCCTTGCCCGACGCCTTGTCCGGCGCCGGTCACCAGGGCCACCCGGCCCGCGAGCGTGTTCATCGGCCTCCTTCGTCCTGGGCAACTGGCCGCGCGACGTGTTTCGCCACGAAAATCCCGTCCGCGGAAACGCAGACCTGCCCGTCGGCGAGGATTTCGCCGGTCGTGTGGATCCGGCGGCCCTCGCTGGATTGCTGTCGTGCGCGAATCGTCAGCTCCGCGAACAGCGGGGTCGTCCGGTGGTAGCGGACGCTGAGCGTGCCGGTCATCCCGTCCGGCCCGGGCCCCCAGCTGTTGGCGACACCGAGCGCGTGATCCAGCAACAGCGCGGAAATCCCGCCGTGCACGCAGCCGGGCGGTCCCTGATACGGCAGGCCGAGCGTCACCGTGCCGGTCACGGATCCGTCCGGCAGACCGTGCAGGTGCAGCGGCGGGGCGAGCGCGTTTTCCGGGCCGGTGACGGGATCGTGCCGCGGCCGTCCGGCCCACATGCTGACGAAGCGCTCTTGCCGCTCCGGCGCGTGCTCTTCGATTTGGGCGGCGATCCGGTTGAGGTCGCGGGCGATGTCCGTCATGGACGCTGCACTGTTCGCGCCAGCCTGCAGGAGGGCGTTGACGACCCGGCGGGCCGCCGCGACGGCAGCATCGATGCCGTCGTCGTTCGGGACGGGCGACAGCGGGACGTTTTCGGCGTAAGTCGTCATCAGTAGTGCGCCGCCGGGCGGAGGGTCGCCTCGGCGCCGCCGTCGACGTAGACGACCTGGCCGGTGATGTGCGTCGTCGCGGCGTCGGCGAAGTACGCCAGCACGCGCGCGACATCCTCCGCGGCCGCGTAACCGTGCAGCGGCATCGGGACTGCTTTGTCCATCACGGCTTTCATCTTCGGGTCGGCGAAAAGCCCGTCGGTCATCGGCGTCAGGACCACGCCGGGGGCGACCACGTTGACCGCGATTCCCGCGTCGGCCCAGCCCGCCGAGACAGACGTCCGGCGTGCCCACTGCGCGATCGCGGACTTCGAGGACGGGTACAGCTGCACCGCCCGGTTGTCCGCGATCGCCTCGCGGGCGGCGGTCAGCGCGGCTTGCTCGTCGCCGCGCAGGCAGGCCTCGACCACCGCGGGGTCGTGCGGCTGGGTGCCGGAGATCGAGCCGACCAGGACGACGCGAGGCGCTTCGGATTTCGCGAGCAACGGCTGCAGGGCCTCGATGAAACCGGTGCTGCCGAAGTAGTTCACCGTGACCATCGCTTCGCCGGGGTTCGACGTCCCGGCGCAGGTGACCACCGCATCGACGTGCCCGGTGCGCTTGCCGACCTCCTCGGCAGCGGCAGTGCGGCCAGCCGGCGTCGAGAGGTCCGCGTCGACGTCGCTGCCCGCGAGGTCGACGCCGAGGACTTGGTCGCCACGCTCAGTGAGCAGGCTGCTGAGTGCCGCACCGATCCCCGAACTCGCTCCGGTGATGACGACGGTGCGCGGCATGACGGCCTCCTGAGGTGGGGTTCCGGGAACGGCCGCGACGCTACGGGGACTCCGCCGCGCGCGGCGGGCTCATCCCGGTCACCGGGAGAAGCCGGTCAGCGACCCAGTTCGGCCAGCAGCAACCGGCACGCCAGCACTGTGTCCGCCTCCGCTTCCTCCGCCGTGATGTGCCCGTTCAGCTGCGAGGTCAGCACGCCGTACCAGGTCTGCTCGATCAACCGGACCAACCGGCGATCGTGGTCACTGGCCTCGGCCACCCCCGCGACGCGCAGGATCAGGTCGGCGAACTCGACCGTCGCGGCCATGTTCGGCGACTCCCCCGCGACCGTCGCGTTGTTCGACTGCAGCATCGCCTGCGCGAGCCGCGGTCGTTCCAGCAGGCGGCGAGCGGCGTCGACCAGCACGCGCGCGACCGCCTCGGCCGGTTCCTGGCCGGGCTCGACCGGGACGCTGTTGCGGTCCAGCTGTTCGACCTGGCTGTGCAGCAGCGCGGTGAACAGGATGGTCTTCGACGGGAAGTACCGGTAGAGCGTGGCGATGGCGACGCCGGCGTCGCGGGCGACGTCGAGCATCTGGATCCGGTCGAGGCCGTGCTCGGCGCCGTGGTCCGCGGCCGCTCGCAGGATCCGCCGGTAGCGCTCCTGCTGCGCGGGCGAACTCGGCGTGGCCGGCGCCCGGTTTTCGGCGACTCTCGGCACCGCGACTCCTCCGCTCGTGATCAGGCCATTCTCGCGCACGATCCTCCCACCGGGCGCCGCCGCTACCGGTGAGTGGGATGACCGCGCCCCGGCGCGGCGGCGATGCGGTTGGCTCGCCGGGTCGCGACGACTTGGAGGACTCATGGCTTTCGACGACCAGTTCGACGTGGTGGTAGTCGGGTCCGGCGCGGGTGCGCTGACCGGCGCGTACCTGGCCGCCCGGGCGGGACTGCGCACCGCGGTGGTCGAGGGCGCGGACCGGCTCGGCGGGACGTCGGCGTACTCCGGCGCGGCCTGCTGGCTGCCGGGCACGCAGGTGCAGGAGCGATTCGGCGTCGCGGATTCCACCGCCGCCGCCCGCGAGTACCTGCGCGCGCTGCTCGGCGAGGACCGGACCGGGCGGCAGGAGGCGTTCCTGGCGAAGGCACCGGAGCTGGTCGCGGCGCTGGAGGCGGATCCGGCGCTCGAATTCGAATGGCGGGCGTTCCCGGACTACTTCGACCGGCCCGGCCGCGTCGCCGGCGGACGCTCGTTCGTGCCGGTGGACCTGCCGCTGTCGGAGCTGGGCGAACGCGCGGAGCTGGTGCGTCCGCCGGTGGACCGCGACCGCGCCGGCCGCGGGCACCGGGACGCGCCGTTGGACGGCGGGCGCGCGCTGATCGGACGGCTGCTGCTGGCCTTCGACGCGACCGGCAACGGCACCGTGTTCACCGGGACGCCGGTCGACGAGCTGGTGGTCGAGGACGGGCGGGTGGTCGGAGTCGGCGTCGGCTCGCGTCGGATCGGGGCTGTTGACGGCGTACTCATCGGCGCGGGCGGGTTCGAGCGGAACGCCGACCTGCGGGAACAGTCCGGGGTGCCGGGATCGGCGGCCTGGTCGATGGCCCCCGCGGAAACGAACCGCGGCCAGGTCCTGGAAGCGGCGATCGCACTCGGTGCGGCGGTCGATCTGATGAACGAGGGCTGGTGGTGCCCAGGAATCGCGATGCCGGACGGCGGCGCGTCGTTCACCCTCGGCTTCCGCGGCGGGATCGTCGTGGACCGCGACGGGCGGCGGTATGCGAACGAGTCGCTGCCATACGACCAGATGGGTCGTGAGATGGCAGCGGACCCGGCGCGGCGGGTCCCTTCGCATATCGTGTTCGACAGCCGTGAGGGCGGCCGGTTGCCCGCCATCGCGTTGCCGGGCGGACGGCCGGATGATCATCTGGAGGCTGGCACGTGGGTGGAGGCAGACACGCTCGCGGAGCTGGCGAAGCTGATCGACGCACCGGAACTGCCGGAGACGGTCGCCCGGTTCAACTCGTTTGCCGAAGCCGGGCACGACGCGGATTTCGGCCGGGGCGAGGATGAATACGCACGGCATTTCGCTGATCCCGTGCTGGTTCCGGTGGACCAGCCGCCGTTCCGTGCCGCCCGGCTGGTGCTGTCGGATCTGGGCACGAAGGGCGGGTTGGTGACTGATCCGGATGCTCGCGTGCTGCGCGAGGACGGGTCGGCGGTGGAAGGTCTTTACGCGGTGGGCAATTCTGCGGCGTCCATGACCGGGAAGTACTACCCCGGGCCGGGAATTCCGTTGGGCACGGCGATGGCTTTCGCTGCCCGGGCAGTCGACGATCTGGTGGCACGGGCCGGAAAATGACCTGCGCTCCACACCGGTGCCGGTTACCGTCGCCGGTGTGGAGGACTACTTCGGGGAAAGTGTCGCTGCAAGGTACGACCAATCATTAGCCGAAATGTTCGCGCCGGAAGCGGTGAATCCGGCGGTCGACGTCCTGACCGAGCTAGCCGGAGACGGTCGCGCGCTCGAACTCGGCATCGGCACCGGCCGGATCGCGTTGCCGCTCGCCGCGCGGGGTGTGCCGGTCGCGGGGATTGATCTGTCGTCCGCGATGGCCGCACAGCTGCGCGCCAAACCGGGCGGTGACGCGATCGAAGTGACGATCGGCGACTTCGCGACGACCCGGGTCGCGGGAACGTTCTCGGTGGCATATCTGGTGTACAACACGATCAGCAACCTGACCTCTCAGGACGCGCAGGTGGCATGTTTCCGCAACGCCGCAGCGCATCTCGAGCCGGGCGGGTGCTTCCTGATCGAGGTCGGGGTGCCGGATCTGCGGAAGCTGCCGCCCGGGCAGACCGTCGTGCCGTTCGATCTGAGCGCGACGCATTGGGGATTCGATCTCTACGACGTCTCCACGCAGTCGATGAGTTCGTACCACGCGCGGGTGGAGGACGGCCGCGGCGAATTCCGGGCGATTCCGTTCCGGTACACGTGGCCCGCGGAGCTGGATCTGATGGCACAGCTGGCGGGCATGCGGCTGCGGTCGCGGTGGGAAAGCTGGACTGGCGAGCCGTTCACGCACGAGAGCGAGCAGCACATTTCGATCTGGGAAAAGTCCTCGTGAGCGTTCACCCCGGTGAGAACGGGCTCGGCTCTGGCCGCGTCGGGTTTGTCGTACGTGAGGGGAACCCTGAGGGAGTCTGATTCCGTCAGGGTTCCCCTCACGTACTCGCAGAACGGTCAGGTGGGCAAGCCGCACGGCTCTCGGGGCGGTTCAGGGGGTGCCGCGGCCTGGGGTCGTGAGATCAACCAGGCGATCTCCATCGCCCACGAGATCGTCGGCGGCACCGGTTCGGAC
>NZ_JBSFNS010000114.1:0-25555 GCF_053587275.1 Amycolatopsis sp. NPDC003676 | reverse complement strand
AGAAGCCGCCGCTTCGCGGAGGGGGCGGCGGGAAGCAGACCGCCGAACGATGGAAATTTCACTGGCACACGGAGTAACCCTGCTGCCCCCGGGAGTGTCAAGGCATCTTTCCCGCCTTGACAAGCACCCCAGCGCCGTAGTCACACTAAAAAATCGGGGTGCCCGCCTCACCACCCGCGCGCAATGTCGCCGCCAGGCGACGAGCCGAAACAAAAACGCCGCCCCCAGACCCAAAGCCCAGGGACGGCGTCCAAAGCAAGCAAAACTCAGGGAGCCAACCGCTCCACCTGCCACCCGTCATGAGTCCGATGGAACCGAAGCCGATCGTGCATCCGGTCCTCCCGCCCCTGCCAGAACTCGACAAAGTCCGGCCGAATCCGCCACCCACCCCAATGCGGCGGAGCCGGAATCTGCTCAACATCACCAAACCGGCGCTCAATATTCCGCAGCGCGTTCTCGAGCGCACGCCGCCCCTCGACCACCCGCGACTGCGGCGACGCCCACGCCCCGAGCTGCGACCCACGCGGCCGCTGAGCCCAGTAAGCGGCAGTCTCGTCCGCACTGACCTTCTCGACCTCGCCGCGGACCGTCACCTGGCGGTGCAGCGGGTACCAAGGGAAGGTGGCCGACGCGTAGCGCGTGGCCGTGAGGTCGTGGCTCTTCGACGACGTGTAGTTCGTGTAGAAAACCACCCCGCGCTCGTCGAGGCCCTTGCACAGCACCGTGCGCGAAGAGGGCCGGCCTTCGGCGTCGGCGGTCGCGAGCACCATCGCGTTGGGTTCCGCGAGCGCCTCGGAAACGGCTTGGCTCAGCCAGCTTTCCAGCTGGTCATGCCACGTGGCCGCGAGCGCTGACTCGTCAAACGGCGCGCTGTCGTAAGCCACCCGCATGCCAGGCAGCCGCACGACCGCCTCGTCGATCTCCGGTGTCATCCGGCCCAACCTCCGTTACCCCTGGTGAGGGTGTCGAATCACGGCTATCCAGCGACGGTATTGGGTCGCCGGTCCCGGCGAAACCCACCGAACGGTGACTCCTGCCACGCCCGGCCCGCCACCGGCCCTTAACCGCAGGACGCCGAGTTGTAACTCGGCGTTCACGGGCCGGTCCCTGATCGATACAGCCCGCACCTACCTTTCGACCTGCTCCGGCACCCGTCCCCAGTTACGGAGGCAGGTCAGATGACCGAAACTCTGTCCGAACGCGACGACACGCAAAAACCGCAACGCACCTACGCCGCGCTCGCCGCCAATGAAAACCGCGAGGACTACTCCCTGCGCTTCGCCGCGCAATCGTTCCGGCGCTGGTCGCCGTTGGTCGTCGCGACGACCGCGCTGGGCGGGATCGCCTACCTCGCCGACTTCGCCATCGGCGCCAGCATCGTGCTGTCCTACGGCTTCACCTCAGGAGTCCTCGCCATCCTGGCCGCCGCGGTAGTGATCTTCGTGACTGGTGTGCCGATCGCGCGCGCCTGCGCGACCTACGGCGTGGACATGGACCTGCTCACCCGCGGCGCCGGATTCGGCTACTTCGGGTCCACCCTCACCTCGCTCGTCTACGCCAGTTTCACCGTGATCTTCTTCTCCCTCGAAGGCTCGATCATGGGTCAGGCGTTCCAGCTGGCACTCGGCATTCCGCTGCCGATCGGCTACTTGCTGGCGACGCTGATCGTGCTGCCGTTCGCGCTCTACGGGATGGGCGCGGTCGCGAAGATGCAGACCTGGACGCAGCCGATCTGGATCGCCGGACTGGTCCTGCCGTTCGTCGTGGTGCTCGTGCGGGAACCCGGCCGATTCGCCGATTTCGCGACGTTCGGCGGCATCGAGGGAGCGGGTTCCGGATTCTCCGCGGTCGGCTTCGGTTTCGGGATGGGCATCGCGCTGTCGCTGATCGGGCAGATCGGCGAGCAGGCCGACTACTTGCGCTTCATGCCGGCGAAGACGGCGGAGAACAAGCGCTCCTGGTGGGCCGCGGTGCTCGCCGCCGGGCCAGGCTGGGTGGTGCTCGGCGCGGCCAAGCAGATCGGCGGCGCCCTGCTGGCCTTCCTCGCGCTCGGGGCGGTCGGCAAGACCGCGGCGCTGGAGCCGATCGCGCCTTATCTCGAGGCGGTGCGGCCCGCGCTCGGACCGGCCGCGCTCACCTTCGCCGCGTTGTTCGTGGTGGTTTCGCAGATCAAGATCAACACGACGAACGCGTACTCCGGCTCGCTGTCGTTCGCGAACTTCTTCTCCCGCGTAGTGCACCGCCACCCGGGTCGCGCCTGGTATGTGCTGGTCAACTGCGGGATCGCGCTCGCGCTGATGGAGTTCGGCGCGTTCGGTTTCCTGAACAAGATCCTCGGCTTCTACTCGAACGTCGCGATCGCCTGGATCGGCGCGGTGTGCGCGGACCTCGTGATCGCGAAACCGCTCGGCCTTTCCCCGCGCTACATCGAATTCAAGCGGGCTTACCTGCACAAGATCAACCCGGTCGGGTTCGGCTCCATGGTGATCGCTTCCGCGGTGTCGATCGCGGCGTACTTCGGCGCGTTCGGCGAATACCTGGCGGCCTTCAGCCCGCTGCTGGCACTGGTGATCGCCGTCGCGCTGGTGCCGGCGCTCGCGGCGGCCACCCGCGGCCGGTACTACCTGGTGCGGCCCAACCTCGTTTCCGGCCCTGAGGTCGACCAGGACCGCACCGCGACACATCACTGCTCGGTCTGCGGCGACGCCTACGAACTGCCGGACATCGCCGACTGCGCCAACCAGGGCGGCGCGATCTGCTCGCTGTGCTGCACACTCGACAGCAGCTGCCACGACATGTGCCGCACAGCTGGCCCGGTCTCATTGCCCGAGCCGACCTTCCGCACCGCCGGATAAACCGAGTCTCGACGCGGTCACCACGTCCGGACCGACCGCGGTCGTCAACGTGCCGCCCGCGGCGAGCGGCGTCCGCGACCACCACGGTCCGGACTTCGCTCGCCGCGGCGGGCCGCCGAACTCGATCTCCGTCACCAGCACCCGGTGCCCCGCCAGCACCGCGAGGCTCGCGTCCAAGGCAGGGTCGCCGACGATCTGCGTCTGCCGCAGCGCCGAGACGTCGCCGCAGGTCACATGCACTGTCGACGACAACCGGCCCGGACGTTCGCCTTCTCGGCCGAGCACGAGGACTTCCCGGGTGTGGAACCACGCATCAGCAGCCAGGCCGGCGCGCAGCACGGCGACGTGGTCGGCGCGGGCGGTGACGACGGTCGGCTCTGGCAGGTACTCGAACGAGCCACCGTCCTCGACGACGATCTCCACGGTGGACAAACTCGGCACCTCGCGCAGACCGGGCAGCGCGAGGGTCGCCGCGACGCCGGAAAGCGTCAGCTCCGCACCAGGCCCGACCTGGATCTCGAGCCGCAGCTCATCGCCGCCGAGAGGTGCGGTAGCTGAGTTGACCAGGTGCACCACCGCGCCAGGGCCGCGCTGCCGACGCGGGACGAGCGTCAGCGGTGCCATCGACTTCAGCTCTCGCAGCACCGTCCGCCCGTCGTCGAGGGCGGCGACCAGGCGTGCGTGCGCCTTCACCCCTGCCGGACCGGCACCAGCGAGCGCACCCAGTCCGCGACGGCGGGAGCGTCCGGAGTGTCCACTAGGGACTGGGCGAACACCGGCAGGTCGCCGCGCATGTGGTGGGCGTCCGAGGTCATCACGGTCAGGTCGGCGCCGACCAGCGGGGCGAGGTCCGTTTTGTTGATCACCAGCAGGTCGGCCGTCGTGACGCCGGGGCCGCCCTTGCGCGGTACCTTGTCCCCGCCCGCGACGTCGACCACGAAGATCTGGCTGTCGGCGAGTCCTCGACTGAACACCGCGGTCAGGTTGTCGCCGCCGCTTTCCACGATGACCAATTCCAGGCCGGGGAACTTTTCCTCCAGCTTTTCCACCGCGTCGAGATTCGCGGTGATGTCGTCGCGGATCGCGGTGTGCGGGCAGGCTCCGGTCTGCACGGCTTCGATCCGTTCCGGGTCCAGAACGCCTGCTCGGCGCAGGAAGTCCGCGTCCTCGGTGGTGTAGATGTCGTTGGTGACCACGGCCAGGTTGTATTCGGCGCCCAGCGCGCGGCACAACGCCGCGGTGAGCGCGGTCTTGCCGCTGCCGACCGGGCCGCCGATGCCGATCCGGTACGCCCGCCCGGCGGTCGGCGCCGCGTCGTAATGGTCCGGTTCGGCGGCGGTCGGGTCGAAGTTGACGGCGTGGAAGTGCCCGTGACCGTGTTCAGCTGGCAAAGAGACGCACCTCTTCCTGGTGATGCCGAGCGTGTTCCTCGGCGAACAAATCCAGCGCCGGCGACGCTGGAGCTGGCAAATCGGCCGGTTCCGCACCGGCGGTCTCGGCGGCCTGCTCGCTCACTTCGCGCAATGGCCCGGCAAGCCGCGCGACCACCGCGTTCACGGCGAACGGGTCCAGCCCGAGCAGGCGTACGGCCGCGCTCGCCGGGCCGCTCACGGCGAGGTAGGCGACCGCCATGGCCGCGTCGAACGCACTGCCGCCGCCGATGCCGACGAGCGCGCCGCTGATGATCGGATGATGCGGGCGCGGGGTTTCGGCCAGCAGTTGCGACAGCACTGGTGACGACCACGCGACACGGCCGGATCGTGCGGTGCCCCGGCCCTGCGCTCGCGACGCTTCCCGTTGCGCGAGCGAGGGTGTGCGGGCGTCGAGTTCCTGATCGAGCCGTCGCCAATGGACACTCTCGACGGTTCGAGCGGCGGCATGCGCTGAGGCAGCGGCGAACGCGGCGGCGAGCAGTCCCGCGGTACGCAACCGTCCAAAGAGGAATCCCGGCAAGTCGCGTTCGGACCGGACCAGGCCGCGTGCCGCCACCTCTTCGAGGCCGCCGGAATGCACGTGCCCGCCGCCCGGGAACCGAGAGTCGGCGAGGATGAGTGCGACTGGGTCCATCAGAACAAGAAATACCGTTGTGCCATGGGCAATTCAGCCACCGGATGCGGTTCGATCAGCTCGCCGTCCACGCGCACCGCGAAGCTGTCCGGATCCACGCGTACCGCTGGGGTCGCGTCGTTCAGCACCATGTCTGCCTTCGTCCGGCGGCGGGTATTCGCGACCGGCACCAAGGGCCGGGCGATGCGGAATCGTTCCGACAACCCGGATTCCAACGCTTCCGGGGCAACGAAATGCAGACTGGACGCGGCCGCTACGGCTGGCGCGGCACCGAACATCGGCCGCGCGAGCACCGGTTGCGGAGTGGGGATCGAAGCGTTCGCGTCCCCCATCGCCGCGTACGCCGGGAACCCGCCCTTCAGCACCACGTGCGGGCGGACGCCGAAGAATTTCGGTTCCCACAGCACAAGATCGGCGAGTTTTCCGATCTCGACCGAGCCGATCTCCGCGTCCATTCCGTGCGCGATCGCCGGGTTGATCGTGTACTTCGCGACGTAACGCCGGGCGCGCAGATTGTCGGCCGCACCGTCGCCGGGAAGCGCGCCACGGCGGCCCTTCATCACGTGCGCGGTCTGCCAGGTCCGAATGATCACCTCGCCGATCCGCCCCATCGCCTGCGAATCGGAGCTCATCATCGAAATCGCACCGAGGTCGTGCAGCACGTCCTCAGCGGCGATCGTGCTCGGCCGGATCCGGCTTTCCGCGAACGCGAGGTCCTCAGGCACCGACGGGTTCAGGTGATGGCACACCATCAGCATGTCGAGGTGCTCGTCGAGGGTGTTGACGGTGTGCGGCCGGGTCGGGTTCGTCGAGGACGGAAGGAAGTTCGCCATCCCGGACACCTCGATGATGTCCGGCGCGTGCCCGCCGCCTGCCCCCTCGGTGTGATAGGCGTTGATCGACCGGCCGCCGATCGCCTCCACAGTGGACTCCAGGAACCCGGCCTCGTTCAACGTGTCGGTGTGGATCGCGACCTGCACACCGGATTCGTCCGCGACCGTGAGACAAGCGTCGATCGCAGCGGGCGTCGACCCCCAATCCTCGTGCAGCTTGAACCCGCCCGCCCCGGCAGCCAGTTGCTCCCGCAACGCCTCGTGCCGGACAGTATTTCCCTTTCCCAGCAGCAACACATTCACCGGCAGACCGTCCATTGCGGACAGCATCCGGCCGAGGTTCCAGGAACCGGGAGTCACCGTGGTCGCCTTGGTGCCCTCGTTCGGCCCGGTGCCGCCACCGACCAAAGTGGTCAGTCCGGCCGCGAGCGCGGTGTCCACCAGTTGCGGGCAGACGAAATGCACGTGACAGTCGATGCCGCCCGCAGTGAGGATCTTCCCGTTGCCCGCCAGCACTTCCGTGGACGGACCGATCACCAGCGCCGGATCGACCCCGTCCATCGTGTCCGGATTACCCGCCTTCCCGATGCCGACGATCCGGCCGTCGCGAACACCGACGTCCGCCTTGACGACACCCCAGTGGTCGAGAATCACCGCGCCGGTGATCACCAGATCGGGCGCGCCTTCGGCACGGGTGGCCATGCCCTGGCCCATCGACTCGCGGATCACCTTGCCGCCGCCGAAAAGCACCTCGTCGCCGCTGCCGCCGGGACCCATCGACCGGTCCTCGGTCACCTCGATCAGCAGGTCGGTGTCCGCGAGCCGGATCCGGTCGCCAGCGGTCGGGCCGAACAACTCGGCATAACGGGCACGGTCGATCTCCGGCATCAGAACTCCCCGGCATATTCGGCGCGCAGCCCCGGCACCCGCCGGTTTCCGCTGAGCGGCACCAGATCGACCTCCCGGTCGATGCCCGGCTCGAAGCGCACGGAGGTCCCGGCAGGCACGTCGAGCCGGTGCCCGCGAGCCGCTTCGCGGTCGAACTCCAGGCCGGGGTTGACCGCAGCGAAGTGATAGTGCGACCCGACCTGCACCGGCCGGTCGCCGAGGTTGCGCACGCGCAGCCGGACCCGGGCGCGACCCGGATTCAGCGGCACCGGCTCCTCGCCGGGAATGATCTCGCCTGGCCGCAAGAATTCCTCCTCAACCGATCGGTTCGTGCACCGTGACGAGCTTCGTGCCGTCCGGAAAGGTGGCTTCCACCTGGACGGAATCCACCATTTCCGGCACCCCGTCGAGCACTTGCGCCCGCGTGAGCACGGTGCGCCCGCCCGCCGCCAATTCACTGACCGTGCGCCCGTCGCGGGCGCCTTCGATGACGTAGTCGGTAATGAGCGCGACGGCTTCGGGGTGATTGAGCCGGACACCGCGTTCGAGCCGTTTGCGAGCAACGTCCGCCGCGACGTGGACCAGCAGTTTGTCGCGTTCCTGCGGGCTCAGGTGCATGGCCAAGGTCTACCACCGGAGGGCGCGCTCCGCCTGCTTCGGAAACGCAGTGTTTACGTAGCGCGGACCGCGCGAGTTCGCCGAAGTCGAAAAGAATTCGGACAAGCCGGAACGCACTGGGGAGGATTCCGCAATTCCACCCGGAAGCGGCCTGCCACTCCCCGGAGCACGCCTGGTGCCCGCCGCGCTCACCGAGCGTGACCTCCGGCCGCCCGGCAAGCCGGGATTCACCTCCCGTCCACCGGGGTACCAGTCTGCGGCCACCTCACTGGACGGGAGAAAGTCTCGTCCCCGGCTCACCTGGACTGAATCGTTCTCGTAATCGTGACCGAAACCACGACTTCTTCCGTTGCCCCGGCCGGGCAAAGGGAGCATGGTTTGTCCCACCGTGCGATGAGGCGCGCAAGGAGCCAGCGTGTATCCCGTCCGCGCGTGCACAACACAGCCGGGGAATGCGCATCGAAAGGGTTCGCGAAGAGTGACTACCTCCACGATCAGCACAACCAACGAAGCCGACGACGGGTTCCGGCCCGGGCTCGAGGGCATCGTCGCGTTTCGGACCGAAATCGCCGAACCCGACCGGGACGGCGGTGCACTGCGCTACCGCGGCGTCGACATCGAGGACCTCGCCGGGAAGGTGACCTTCGGCGACGTATGGGGCCTCCTGGTCGACGGCCGGTTCGGGCACGGGCTTCCGCCCGCCGAGCCGTTCCCGCTTCCGGTGCACACCGGCGACGTGCGGGTCGACGTCCAGGCCGCGCTCGCCATGCTCGCCCCGATCTGGGGCTACCGTCCGCTGCTCGACATCACCGACGAGGAAGCGCGCGACCAGCTCGCCCGCGCTTCGGTGATGGCGCTGTCCTACGTCGCGCAGTCCGCGCGCGGCATCGGCCAGCCCGCGGTGCCGCAGTCGCGGGTCGACGAGGCGAAGTCGATTACCGAGCGGTTCATGATCCGCTGGCGCGGCGAACCGGACCCGGCGCACGTCAAGGCGGTCGACGCGTACTGGGTTTCCGCCGCCGAGCACGGCCTCAACGCCTCCACCTTCACCGCGCGCGTCATCGCTTCCACCGGGGCGGACGTCGCGGCGTCGCTGTCCGGCGCGATCGGCGCGATGTCCGGCCCGCTGCACGGCGGGGCTCCGGCGCGCGTGCTGCCGATGATCGAGGAGGTCGAGCGTTCGGGTGACGCCCGCGCGCTGGTCAAGGGCATCCTCGACCGCAAGGAGCGGCTGATGGGCTTCGGCCACCGCGTGTACCGCGCGGAGGACCCGCGCGCCCGCGTGCTGCGCCGCACCTGCAAGGAGCTGGGCGCCGAACGCTACGAGGTCGCCGCCGCGCTGGAGCAGGCCGCGCTGGCCGAGCTGCGCGAACGCCGTCCGGACCACCCGATCGAAACGAACGTCGAGTTCTGGGCCGCGGTGATCCTGGACTTCGCGAAGGTGCCGCCGCACATGATGCCGGCGATGTTCTCCTCCGCGCGCACCGCCGGCTGGGCGGCGCACATCCTGGAGCAGAAGCAGACCGGCCGCCTGGTCCGTCCGTCGGCGAAGTACGTCGGCCCCGGCCCGCGCACGCCTTCCGAGGTCGAGGGCTGGAACCTCATCTCGCAGGCCTGAGCCGTTTGTCCGTGAAGGGCTCCTTGAGGGAATCTGATTCCCTCAAGGAGTCCTTCACGGCGTTTTGGCCAGGTGCGCGTCGGTGGCGGCGAGCATCGCGGTGAGCTGATCGACGAGCCAGCCGTCCAGCGTTTCGCGCGGGACGGTGCCTTCCTGCAGCCACGACAGCAACGCGCCTTCGACCACGGCGGTCCAGCAGCGCAGCGTCAGCAGCACCAACGGCGACGGCTCGGGGATCGGCAGCGCTTCCAGGATCAGCTCGACGGCCCGGTTGCGGACCTCGTCAATCGCCGCGTCCGTCTCTGAAGTCGCGATCACCGAACCGCTGCGCAGCAACGCAACGTAGCCTTCGCGGTAATGCGCGGCGACATCGACGAGACCGCGTACGGCCGCGCGCAGCCGTTCTTCCGGCGGCCCTTCTTCAAGCGTCGCGAGCCGATCGACAAGGCCGTCGGTGACCGTCCGCAACGCCTGCATTTGCAATTCCCGCAGGCTCGGGAAATACCGGTAGAACAACGGCCGCGACACCTCGGCGCGCGCCACGATGTCGTCCACCGTGACCAATTCCGGGGCCCTGGTGCCGAACAGGTCCAGCGCCGCCGCGATGAGGTCGTCCCGCCGGGCCTGCGCGGTCATCCGGCGCGGACGGCTCACGGCGTGACGTCCAGTTTCGCAGCCGCCCGCAGCAAACCCGGAGTCAGTCGCGAAAGGACCAGCGCGACCTTCGCTTCCGGAGTGGACGGTTGGATCGCGACGTTCTTCTCCACCGCGCGCAGAATGTCGCGAGCCACTCGCTCCGGACCGAAATTGCGCCGCGCGTAGAGCTTCGACGATTCCTTCTGCCGCCGCTTCTCCTCGACCTCGTCGACGCCGACGAACTTGGTGGTGCTGGTGATGTTGGTATTCACCAGTCCCGGACACACTGCCGTGACACCGATTCCCTCGGCCGCCAGCTCCGCGCGCAAACCATTGCTCAGCGCGAGAACAGCGGCCTTCGTGGTGCCGTAAGCGGTGAGAATCTTTGACGGCAGGTAAGCCGCCGCCGAAGCGAGGTTCACGATCTGCCCGCCCTCGGCGCGTTCCTTCATCATCGGCGCGAACGCGCGGCAACCGTGGATCACACCCCACAGGTTGACGTCCACGACCTTCTCCCAGTCCTCGATCGTCGTGTCGAGGAACGGGCCGGACATGCCGATCCCGGCGTTGTTCACCACGATGTCCGGCACGCCGAACTCGTCACGCACCTGCTCGGCGAACCGGGCGACCGCCTCGCCGTCCGAAGAATCCACTGTGTACTCACCGGCGTCGACTCCGCGTTCCCGCACCAGTTTCGCGGTCTCCGCGGCCGAATCGCCGTTGATGTCGCTGACGACCACGTCCGCGCCCTCGGCCGCGAACGCCAGCGCGGTCTCCCGGCCGATCCCGCTGCCCGCACCAGTAATGACCACGAGACGGTGCGCAAAGCGACCGCTGGAGCCGCCAACCCGAGCACGCCGCAGCGCGCGGGTTTCCTCGCCGGTTTCCACCGAAGCAATCAGTTCAGCAGCCGCAGAAGCGACCACTGCGGGTTTAGTCCGGGTGATCCAGTGCGACCCGATCACGCGCCGGACATGCAGATCCGGCACCCAGCGCTCGACCTCGGTCTGCAGCGGCGCGGTGACGTACGAATCGCCGGTCGGCGCGAGCACCTGCACCGGGATGTCCGCCGGACGCGGCTGCGGCCGGGACAGCCGCGGGCCCATGTTCGCCCGGTACAGCTTCAGGCCGTGCACGCCGTCGGACGTCTTCGGCGACGTTTCGGCGGGCTCCAGCTTCCGGATCATCGTGCGCATGATTCCGGTGCGCCACAACAGTTCCGGGATCAACGGCACCTGGAACGCGACGATGTAGTACGAGTGCAGGAACTGCCGCAGCGCGTGTCCGAGACGACGCGGCGTCGGCCGGGTCAGCTGATCGCGGAACCACGCGCCCGCGTGATCGAGGCTGGGCCCGGAAAGCGAGGTGTACGAGGCGATCCGGCCACGCAGCTGGTCGCCGGTGACCGCGTGCCAGGCCTGGATCGAACCCCAGTCGTGCGCGACGAGGTGGACCGTGCCGAACGGTTGCACCTCGTCGACCACCGCGGCGAGGTCGTCGGCGAGCTGGTCCAGCCGGTACGCCCGGCGCGCTCGCGGTTTGTCGGATTCGCCCGCGCCGCGCACGTCGTAGACGACCACGCGATGCTCGCGGCGCAGCTCCTCGGCGACGCCGTCCCACATCGAGCTGTTGTCCGGGTACCCGTGCACGAGCACGACCGTGGGCCCGTCCGGGTTGCCGCTCACCCGGACCGAAAGGCGGACTCCGTCGCTGGCAGTCACCTGCTTGTGAGACATCTTGTCATGTTAGACAACTTGTCAACAGCGGGTCGCGTGGTTCCACGGGAAACCAGCGTGTCCACCGTTCGGTGGACAGCCGGATTCCACTGCCCGGACGTCCCGCTGACCGGCCTCCGCGGCGCACTCTTGACGGCATGAGCACAGCAGTGCGAGTGCGCGGACTGCGCAAGGAGTACCCGGGCCACCTCGCCGTGGCCGGGATCGATCTCGACATCCACGACGGCGAGGTGTTCGCCCTGCTCGGGCCCAACGGCGCGGGCAAAACGACCACCGTCGAGATCCTGGAGGGGCACCGGCAGCGGACGGCGGGGGAAGCCGCGGTCCTCGGCGAGGACCCGGGTACCGCGGGACGCGCGTGGCGCGCCCGCCTCGGCATCGTGTTGCAAACGGCGACCGACGCTGCGGAACTGACCGTCGCGGAAACCGTGCGGCACTTCGCGAAGTACTACCCGAACCCGCGGGATCCGGAAGAGGTGATCGACCAGGTCGGCCTCACCGCGAAGGCGGGCGCGCGGGTGAAGTCGTTGTCCGGCGGGCAACGCCGCCGCGTGGACGTCGCGCTCGGCATCGTCGGCCGTCCGGAACTGCTGTTCCTCGACGAGCCCACCACCGGATTCGACCCCGAAGCGCGGCGGCAGTTCTGGGGACTCATCGACGGGCTCGCCCACGAGGGCACCACAATCCTGCTGACGACGCATTACCTGGACGAGGTCGAGGCGCTGGCTGACCGGCTCGCCGTGCTCGCCCGCGGTTCGGTCGTCGCGGAGGGGACGCCGGCGACGATCGGCGGCCGCGAACGCGCCGAGGCCGTCGTGCGGTGGCAGGACGACCGCGGCAGTCACGAGGAACGCACGCAGTTCCCGACGAAGCTCGTCTCGCAACTCGCTGGCGCGCAAGGGGAACTCGCCGGCCTCACCGTGACGCGTCCCAGTCTGGAAGACGTCTATCTCGACCTGATCGGGGAAAAACCGTGACCACGACCATGGCCGTGCCGGGCACGTTCAGCCTCGGCCTCGCCCGCGGCGCGCTCGAACTGCGGCAGTTCTTCCGCAACCGCGAGCAGGTGGTGTTCACCTTCTCGCTGCCCGCGGTGCTGATGATCCTGCTCGGCTCCATCCTCGACGGCCCGACCGCGCAGACCGGGGTGTCGTCCGGGCAGCTGCTCGCCGCCGGGATGATCGGCGCGGGCATCGTGTCGACTTCGTTCAACAGCGTCGGCATCGGCATCGCCGCGGACCGGGAAATCGGTGCGCTCAAACGATTGCGCGGCACGCCGATGCCGGCGGCGGCCTACTTCGTCGGCAAGATGGTGATGGTCGCGGTGACCAGCGTGGCGCAGACCGTCCTGATGGCCGCGGTGGCGATGCTGATGTTCCACCTCGAACTGCCGTCCGACCCGGCGAAGTGGCTGACCCTGCTCTGGGTGCTGCTGCTCGGGATCGTGTCCTCGACGCTGCTCGGCATCTCGATCAGCTCGGTCGCCCGGTCCGCGGCCGGAACCGTGGCGCTGGTGCAGCTGGTGTACTTGGTGCTGCAGTTCATCTCCGGGGTGTTCGTCACGCCGATCACGCATCTGCCGAGGATCATGGTCGACGTCGCGTCGTTCTTCCCGCTGAAATGGATCTGCCAGGGCTTCCGCTCGGTGTTCCTGCCGCCGGAGGCCGCGACCCAGGAAATGGCGGGGACATGGGAGCTTCCGAAGGTGGCGCTGGTGCTGGCGGTGTGGTGCGTGGTGGGCCTGGTGCTCGCGAGGGTGACGTTCCGGTGGACGAACGAAGCGAAGTGACCCAGGACGACGCGTGGCAGCGGTCGTTCTGGTCTTGGGAAGTGCTGTTCGCGGTCGCCTACGCGGCGACCGCGGTCCTGGTGCTCGTCAACGACGGTTCGGCCACCGCGAAGATCGTGGCCGAAGCCGCGCTGGGCACGATCGCCGTCGGGTATCTGGCCGTGGGACGGCGCGTCGTGCACGGCGAGGACAACGAGACCACTCGCGTCGTCGCGGCGGTGGCGCTGATCGCGTTGAGCGCCACCGCCATTCTCGCGACCACCACGGCGAGTTTCGTGCTGTTCGTCGCCTGCCCGCTGGTGTTCATGCTGCTGGAGCTGCGCCCCGGGATCGTCGCGACGACGCTGCTGATCCTGCTCGAACCCGTCTCCGCGGTGCTGAGCGGCGGCTGGGACAACGGGTTGCTGTCTGTCCTGCTGCCGATGACGGCGATCCTCATCGTCTTCAGCGTGCTGGCCGGGAAGTTCACCAGCGACGTACTGCGACAAAGCCGCGCCCGCGCCGAACTGATCCGCGAACTGGAATCGAGCCAGGCCGAGGTCGCCCGGCTGTCGCGCGAAGCGGGCACCGCGGCCGAACGAGAACGGCTGGCGCGGGAAATCCACGACACGCTCGCCCAGGGGTTCACCAGCATCATCACGCTGACCCAGGCGATCGAGTCCGAACTGGACACTGATCTGTCCACGGTGCGCAAACATCTCGCGCTCGCCCATCGCACCGCCCGGGAGAATCTCGCCGAAGCCCGCGCGATGGTCGCCGCGCTCGCACCGTCCGATTTGGCCACTGGCTCGCTGCCGGAAGCGGTGCAGCGTCAAGCAGATCGGCTCGCCGAGGAACTGAGCATTCCGGTTGAGTGCGAAGTGGACGATGCTTTGCCGCCACTGTCCACTGCGGTCGAAGTGGTGCTGCTGCGCGCGGCGCAAGAAGCGCTGTCGAACGTGCGCAAGCACTCGGGTGCGACGCTCGTCCGCGTGCGGCTGTCCGCTGTGGACGGAGCGATACGGTTGCGGGTAGCGGACAACGGGTGCGGCTTCACCCCGGATGCAGACGGAAGCGGATTCGGGTTGCGCGGCATGCGTTCGAGGGCCGAGCAGGTGGGCGGTGCGCTGGAAGTGCGGACCGGCGCGAACGGCGGCACCGAACTGGAACTGGAGGTGCCAGCGTGATCACGATCATGCTCGTCGACGACCATCCCGTGGTGCGCGAAGGGCTGCGCGGCATGCTCGAAGCCGAGGAAGACCTCACGGTGGTCGGCGAAGCCGGTTCCGGCGACGAAGCGGTGGCGCTCGACCGCGTGAAACAACCCGACGTCATCCTGATGGACCTGCGCATGCCGGGCCTCGACGGCGTCGGCGCGATCCACGCGATCCTCAAGGAGACGCCCGGCCGCCGGATCGTCGTGCTCACCACTTACGAGACCGACGCGGACATTCTGCGCGCAGTCGAGGCGGGCGCGTCGGGATACCTGCTGAAGGACGCGTCGCGCACCGAATTGGCCGGTGCGATCCGGGCCGCGCACCGCGGCGAGACCGTGCTGGCGCCGTCGGTCGCGGGCAAGCTCGTGCACCGGATGCGGAACCCGGAGCCGGCGTCGCCGCTGTCCGCGCGCGAGGTGGAGGTGCTGCGACTGGTCGCGAAGGGCCACACCAACGCCGAAATCGGCCGCGAGCTGCACATCGGCGAGGCGACAGTGAAAACGCACCTGCTGCGGGTGTTCTCGAAGCTCGGCGTTTCCGACCGCACCGCGGCGGTGACGACGGCCCTGGACCGGCAACTCCTCGGCTGAGCCGCCCGGGCAGAATGACACTCATGCTCGACTCCACCGAACTCGCCCTGTACCGACGGCTCGCGCAGGAGCAGTCCGTCAGCCGCGCCCCGTCCCTGCTCGCCGCTGTCGTGCGGGGCGGCGAGGTCGTCTGGTCCGGAGCCCGCGGCCGCGTCGGCGACCAGCGCCCGGACGACGACACGCAGTACCGGCTGGGGTCGATCACGAAAACGATGATCGCGACCGCCGTCATGCGGCTGCGCGACGAGGGCAAACTCGACCTCACCGACCCGCTGGAACGGCACCTGCCGGGCACCGCGTTCGGCTCGGTCACCATCGCGCAACTGCTGTCGCACACCTCCGGCCTCACGTCGGAATCGCCTGGCCAGTGGTGGGAACGCGCGCCCGGCGCGGACTGGGCGGCGCTCGTCGCGAGCCTGGAAAAGGGCGCGACGAAGCTGCGTCCCGGCTCCAAGTTCCACTACTCGAACGTCGGCTACGGCGTCCTCGGCGAACTGGTCGCCCGGCACCGCGAGCGGCCCTGGTACGACGTCGTGCGCGACGAAATCCTTACCCCGCTGGGCATGAACCGCACGACCCCGCACCCCGAAGGCGCGCACGCCGAGGGATTCGCCGTGCACCCGTTCGCCGACGTGCTGATGCCCGAGAAGTGGCCGGACGCCGGCGCGATGGCCCCGGCGGGCCAGCTCTGGTCCACGATCACCGACCTCGGCCGCTGGACGTCGTTCCTCGGCGGCCACACCGGCGGCGTGCTGTCGGAGGCCACGGTCGACGAAATGCGGACGATGAACACCGTCGACGACACCGAGGTGTGGTCGACCGGGTTCGGCCTCGGCCTGATGGTCGTGCGCTACCAGGGCAGGCACCTGGCCGGGCACACCGGCTCGATGCCCGGCTTCCTGGCCGCGACCCTGGTCGACCCGCGCAGCGGCACCGGCGCGCTGTGCCTCGCGAACTCCACCGGCGGCGTCGGCATCACGCAGCTGTGCCTTGACCTGCTCACCACCGCCGACGACCTCGAACCCGCGCTCCCCGACGAGTGGCTTCCGTCCACTGTGGACCCGGAACTGCTCGCGCTGACCGGCCTGTGGCACTGGGGCCCGTCGCCGTACTTCCTGCGCGTGCAGGGCGACGGCCTGATCTCACTGAACCCGGCCGTCGGAGCCGGACGGGCGTCGCGCTTCCGCCCCGAAGGCCCGGACACCTGGATCGGCCTGGACGGCTACTACGCGGGCGAAACGCTCACCGTCGGCCGCGCCGCTGACGGGACCGCGAACCACCTGAACCTGGCGACGTTCATCTTCAGCCGCACCCCGTACGACCCGGCCGCGCCCATTCCCGGCGGGCTGGACGAGGACGGGTGGCGCTGAGTCACCCCGCTTCGGCCTGGACGCCGGGTTCTTCGACGTCCAGGTCAGGCGCTCGCCCGGCCGGGGACAACCACGCCTTCGCGTAGAAACCCTGGCCGGTCAGGCCCACCGGCACCTCGCCCGGCCACGACGTTCCACAACCGCTGGTGCTCGACGCCATCCCCACCAGCCCGCGCTTCCAAGGCCTGGGCCAAGCCCACCCCAGTTTTGCTCTGTCCGCGGCCTGGCTGGGCCGAGCCCACCCCCGCCCTCCTCTGGGGGGCTGCCCATGCCCATTCTACCGGCGCGACCCGACGAAACCGGCGCGTAGAGCGTGCGGAGGCCGGCTACTCCACAACCGGTGACGGGTGTGGACAACCTGCTCCGGGACGCAAGAACGCAACCCCGTCCAAAAACAACGCAGCCCCGTCCAGAAACCTGGGCGGGGCTGCGCCGTCTCCCACGCGTGAGGGCCGCGCGGCTTCCAGCGCGATGCCCCGAGAAGCAGCCGCCGAGAACCGCGCTCTAGAAGCAGCAGGCACCGCCTCCTGAGTCTCCCGTATGCGGCTCCGGCAACGGCTCCCCGGCGTTCGCATCCCGCCGATCTCCACCGCGACCCGGCCTCGCGCGTCCGGCTCGTCCAGCCGCAGCCGTCCGGTCCGGCGGAGTTCGCGCGCCTGCTCCGGCGGGCAGGCGAGCAGCGTCAGGTAACCGCGCGGACGAACCGTGACCCGCAGCAGGCTCGGCGGCTCCTGGCCGTAATCCCACTGAGTGGTGTCCCCGTCGAGTCTCGCGCGGACCTCGCGCAGTGGTCCCTTCGGCCGCACCCGCGCCGGTCGGCTCCACGGCCGCCACCACCACAACGAGCCGATGACGAACGCGGCGGCGAGCACGAGCACGAAAACCGCCGAGCCGATCTCGCCCGAGTCCGGCGGCTCCATGACCAGGGCTCCGGCGAACAGCCCAGCGAGAGCGACCGAAAGCCCGAACACCGCGGGCGCGGCCAGCCGCCGCGGGAGCGACCACCGCGGCCATCGCGGCACGAAAACCAGCACCAGAGTCGCGGCCAGCCCGACCGGAAGGCCGATCAGCGCAGTCGAGTCCCACGGGTGCACCAACGCTGTCAAGGCGAAGAGCGCAACCCACCCCCAGTGCGGCCGGTAACCGTGCGTTTCCGTCACGGTTCCACATGTCGGACACCCGCCAACCGCCGTTACCTGCGTTGTCCCGACCTGAGAGACTTAGCTCATGACCGACGCTGAGTTGACGATCCCAGCAGACCTCAAGCCGGCCGACGGCCGCTTCGGCTGCGGACCCTCGAAGGTCCGCGAAGAGCAGCTCGCCGCCCTCGCCCGGTCCGGTTCCACCTACCTCGGCACCTCGCACCGGCAGAAGCCGGTCAAGTCGCTCGTCGGCCGCGTGCGCGCCGGGCTGTCCGAGCTGTTCTCGCTCCCGGACGGCTACGAGGTCATCCTCGGCAACGGCGGGACGACCGCGTTCTGGGACGCCGCCGCGTTCGGCCTCGTGCGCGAGCGCGCCCAGCACTTCACCTACGGCGAGTTCTCCTCGAAGTTCGCGACCGTCACGAACAAGGCCCCGTTCCTCGGCGAGTCGATCGTGGTGAAGGCCGACCCGGGCAGCGCGCCGGAAATCGCCTATCAGCAGGGCGCGGACCTCGTCGGCTGGGCGCACAACGAAACCTCCACCGGTGTCGCGGTGCCGGTGCGGCGTCCCGAGGGCAGTGACGGCGCGCTGGTCGCGATCGACGCGACGTCCGGTGCCGGCGGCCTTCCGGTCAAGGCCGAGGACTTCGACGTCTACTACTTCGCGCCGCAGAAGTCGTTCGCGTCCGACGGCGGGCTGTGGATCGCGCTCGCCTCGCCCGCCGCGATCGAGCGGATCGGCGAGATCGGCGGCGGCGACCGCTGGATCCCCGAATTCCTGTCGCTCACCACGGCGCTCGACAACTCGCGCAAGGACCAGACCTACAACACCCCCGCCGTCTCCACGCTTTTCCTGCTCGCCGAGCAGATCGAGTGGATGAACGGACAGGGCGGCCTCGACTGGACCACCTCGCGCACCAAGGAATCCTCGACCCGGCTGTACGAATGGGCCGAGAAAACCTCGTACACCACGCCGTTCGTGACGAACCCGGACCTGCGCTCGCAGGTCGTCGGCACGGTCGACTTCGCCGACGAGGTGGACGCGGCCGCGGTCGCGAAGGCGTTGCGCGCCAACGGGATCGTCGACACCGAGCCGTACCGGAAGCTGGGCCGCAACCAGCTGCGCGTCGGCCTGTTCCCGGCGATCGACCCGGACGATGTCACGAAGCTCACCCAGAGCATCGAATACGTCGTGGAACGCCTGGGCTGAACCAAAACGCCCAAACCGCCCCGCCTGCCGCCCGGCTCGCGGGGCGGTTCGCGTTGACGACCACTCGTTCGTGACACACCGTGGTCGGCGTGTCACGGCGGTAACCGATCAGCGGGACCACGAAAATGGCCGGGAAAGTGTCGTCGGATTGAGTTCGGATGGGTGAGGCGTCGGCGCGCCTCGCACGTCAAGCCGACGCGCCGTTCTAACGTGGGCACCCACAAAGGTGAACACCGGGGAGGCGAGAAATGCGGGCGTTGCGGGTGGTCGGGCTGCACGAGGACGGGAAGTCCCTCGTGCTGGAGGACCCGGCGAGCCGTACCCGCTTCCTGCTCCCGGCCGACGAGCGACTGCGTGCGGCGGCGAGGGGGGACATAGCCCGGCTGGGCCAGATCGAGATCGAGTTGGAGAGCCAGATGCGGCCACGCGAGATCCAGGCGCGAATCCGCGCGGGCGAGTCCGTCGAGCAGGTCGCGAGCAGCGCGGGCGTCTCGACGCAGCGGGTGGAGCGATTCGCTTATCCGGTGCTGCTCGAACGGTCCCGCACGGCGGAGCTCGCGCAGTCGGCGCACCCGGTCCGCGAGGACGGGCCCGACGTCCAGACGCTCGGCGAGGTCATCGCCTACGCCTTCGGCGTCCGCGGGCACGACTACAACCAGGCAAGCTGGGACGCCTGGCGCGGCGACGACGGCAAGTGGGTCGTCGTGCTGCGCTGGAAAGCCGGCCGCTCCGACAACCGCGCGCACTGGTCGTTCTCGCCCGGCGCACACGGCGGAACGGTGCACGCGCTCGACGAGAACGCGGAAGTCCTGCTGAACCCGAACTCGTACGTGGCCCCGCGCACCGTGCGCGCGCTGGCCCCCGCTCGCGATTCGGTGGTGCAGCCGACCCTCGACGCCGTCGAGGAACCGCGCGCCATCGAGGGCCCGGACGAGGGCGACGACGAGACCCGCGAGATCCCGCGCGTCCCGGGCGAGTCCGACGGCGACGAAGCCGAGCAGCCGCGCACGAAGGCGAAGAAGAACCATCCGATCGTGCCGTCCTGGGAGGACGTGCTGCTCGGAGTCCGCACCCAACGCGGCTGACCTGGCTGGACCGCTTCAAGCGCCCCAATGTGGCATTGGGTGCATCTCACGCACCCAATGCGGCGTTCGGTGCATCCCACGCACCCAATGCGGCATTCGGCGCGTCCCACGCACCCAATGCGGCATTCGGCGCGTCCCACGCACCCAATGCGGCATTCGGCGCGTCCCACGCACCCAATGCGGCATTCGGCGCATCCCACGCACCCAATGCGGCATTGGGGCTTTCGTCGTAGCGCGGGCGTGCGACGGGTTCGCGGTCGCGATGCTCGCCGGGGCGATGCGGAGCACCCGCTGACGAGCCGGGCCGCGATGGCGTCGCTTCCGCAGAAGTACTTGAGGGGAACCCTGAGGGAATCTGATTCCCTCAGGATTCCCCTCACGGACCTCGGGCGCGAGCTGGGATCACGCGTCCAGCAACGCGGCCAGTTTCTTCGGGGCCACGTGCCGATAAGCCTCACGCACGATCTGGTCGATCTCCGCCCAATCAACATCCACGTCGAGCCGCACCCCGAGCCACCCGTGCACCCCGACGTAGGGCGGCCGGAAAAACCGCTCCGGCTCGGTACGCACCAATTCCTCCTGCACCCCGGGCGGCGCGGGGCACCAGAACGCGACCTTGTCGTCGTGGTGCCGGTCGGCGAACATCACGAACGTCTTGCGCCCGCGAACGAACCACGTCGGTTCGCCATGGCTGAGCCGTTCGGTGACTTCGGGCAGGGCGAGGCAGAGGGCGCGCAGCTTGTCGAGCGGAGCCATCGGGTCAGTATCCGCGAGTCAGAACACCGTGGCCAGCACGCCAATCCACGCGAGCACCAACCCGCCACCCGCGCCGTACACCGCCCAGCGCAGGATCGGCACCTTCCGGCCCAGCCACAACGACGGCGCAACCCCGCCGGTCACCACCAGCGACGCGATCAACGCGAGCCACGTACTCGTCTCCCGCGCGAGCGTCCCGGCCAGGGCGAGCATCGCCACGATCACCACAACAGCCGCGAAAGCCGAGACCGTCAGCCCGGTGAACCAAGGCGTCGGCTCCTCCGGAGTCGCAGCCCGCGCGGGCTGATCCGGCCGCGGCGGCGGCTCGACCACCGTCTCCGTCCCGGTCACCGGGTCGACAAAGCGCACCTCGGTGCCCATCACCGCGGCCAAGCGCGCAGCAAGCTGGCGGCCGCGCTGCGACACGACCGAGCCGGCGGCGTCGGCGTCTGCCTCGGAACGCGTCACCGCCGACGCGACGCGCGCCCACTCGTGCAGGTCCTGCGCCAGGTCGGCGCCGATCGCGAGCCGGCGCGGGTCGACCTCGCGCGCGTGTTCGCCGCCCGGCCCGGCCAGCACCGCCTGCTCGCCGCGGATCCGCAGCTCCATGGTGCCCCTCCCCGCAAGAAACGTGCCGGGGGTCACTCTAGTGGGGCGGCCCCCGCCGAGACTTCGTGGAACGCGATCGCCGCGGCCGTGGCGACATTCAGCGAGTCGACGCCGGGCACCATCTCCACGCGGACCGCGACGTCCGCGGCCTCGATCGCCTCGTCGGTCAGCCCCGGCCCCTCCGCGCCGAGCAGCAGCGCGACCGGGCCCGGCACCTTCTCGCGCAATCCGCGCAGCGGCACGGAATCCGCCCGCGGAGTGAGCGCGGCCACCGTGAAACCCCGTGCCCGCAGCACATCCAGCCCGCCGGGCCAGCTGTCGAAGGTCGCGAACGGGACGCGCAGCACGTGTCCCATCGAAACCCGCACACTGCGCCGGTAAAGAGGGTCCGAACAACCTGGACCCAGCAAGATCCCCCCAACGCCGAGCGCGGCCGCGTTGCGGAACAGCGCGCCGAGGTTTTCGTGGTCGCCGACGCCTTCGAGCACCGCCAAAACCTGTGCGCTGTCCACGATTTGGGAGACCGTCGGCGGTTCCGGACGGTCCGCGACCGCGAGCACGCCGCGATTGAGGTGGAACCCGACCACGTCGGCCATCGTCTCCGCCGACGTCACATACGCGGGCACGTCGACGGCCGCGAGTTCGTTTTCCAGTTCCCGCAGCCGTCTCTCCACGCCGAGCAGCGCTCGCACCTGATAGCGCGAAGCAAGCAGCCGCCCGACCACGACGGTTCCTTCGGCGATCACCAGCCCGCGCCCGCCGGGGCGGTCCGGGCGACGGTCCGCTGTGGACAGGTCGCGGAAGTCGTCGAGCCCCGGATGCGCCCGGTCCTCGGTGAAGATCAGTTGAGCCACATCGGACAGTCTCGCACCCGCCCGAACCCGTGCCCATTGGTCCGAACGCGCGAGGAGCTTTAGGGCAAACGGCGTAGTTACGCGCAGGGTCAACCTCCGGTGACGGAGAGCACCAGTTTGGCCGCTAGCCCATCGCCACCCGCTGTGCGACGGTGGTCTGCCTGGCGTACTAGCCGCCTAGACCACTGCGGACAGCAGCCAAGGAGCGCGTCGAACAATGGGTACGGATCTCTCGGCACACCCCGGCCGGCTTGACCGCGGACGGTACCGCCGGAAGGTCCAGCGATGCCTGGACACCCTGGCGCGGATGCTCACCGACGGCAGTTTTTCCTTTCCCCGCAAGAACATCGGCCTCGAAGTCGAGCTGAATCTGGTGGACGGGCAACTGCGTCCGTCGATGACGAACTCGGTCGTGCTGGAGGCGCTCGACGACGACGCGTTCACCACCGAACTCGGCCAGCACAACCTGGAACTCAACGTTCCCCCGCGCCCGCTCGCCGGGGATTCCGCGCTGCAACTGGAAGAAGATCTGCACGCCTACCTCGCGAAAGCCGGGGAAAGCGCGGCCCACACCGGCTCGACGGTGGCCATGATCGGCGTTCTTCCGACGCTGCGGCCGGAACACTTCGACCAAAAGTGGCTTTCCCACAAAACGCGCTATTCGTCGCTGAATGACGAGATTTTCGCCGCGCGCGGCGAGCGGATCGCGCTCGCGATGGACGGGCCCGCGCTGCCCGGGACCCAGCCGGAACGACTGAGACACTACGCGGAGTCCATTCTCCCGGAGGCCGCCTGTACTTCGGTCCAATTACATCTGCAGGTGGCCCCGGAGGAATTCGCGGCGCACTGGAATGCCGCGCAGTGCCTGGCCGGCGTGCAGATCGCGGTCGCCGCGAACTCTCCTTTCCTGCTGGGCAAGGCGCTGTGGCACGAAACCCGGATCCCGTTGTTCCAGCAGGCCACCGACACCCGGCCGGAGGAGCTGAAAAACCAGGGCGTCCGGCCGCGCGTGTGGTTCGGCGAACGGTGGATCACGTCGATCTTCGACCTGTTCGAGGAAAACGTCCGCTATTTCCCCGGCCTGCTGCCGGAGACTGATCTCGAGGACCCGATCGAGGCGCTGGAATCCGGGCAGGCGCCGAAACTTTCCGAACTGCGGCTGCACAACGGAACGATTTGGCGATGGAACCGGCCGGTGTACGACGTCGTCGACGGCCTGCCCCACCTGCGCATCGAAAACCGCGTGCTGCCCGCCGGCCCGACGGTCGCCGACATGGTGGCCAACGCGGCGTTTTTCTACGGCGCACAACGCGCACTGGCCGAGCAGGAGCGGCCGGTCTGGTCGCAGATGTCGTTCCAGGCAGCGGAAGAAAACCTTTACGAGGGCGCGCGGAAGGGCTTCGACGCGCAGCTGTACTGGCCCGGCATCGGCTGGATTCCGCCGGACGAGCTGGCGTTGCGCGTGCTGCTGCCGCTGGCCCACGAAGGCCTGCGCCGGTCGGACGTCTCCGACGAAGCCCGGGTGCGCTACCTCGGCATCATCGAACGCCGTTGCCTCGCCCGTCGCAGCGGCGCGACCTGGCAGCGGGACTACGTGCTGCGCGCGCACGAACGCGGAGCCGACCGCGAAACCGCGCTGAACTGGATGCTGCGGCGATACCTCGAGCTCTCCGCCGACGGCGAGCCGGTGCACACCTGGACGCTCGACGACTGAGCCGTTTCGCGCGGTCCCCTAGAGTGTTTCGCACCGGAAGGGGGTGGCGCGCGTGCCGAAGGTGCTGGGCGGTTCGCTCGAAGCGCACCGCCGCGAAGTGCGGTCACGGGTGTTCGACGTCGTCCGCGCGCAGCTGTACGAGCGCGGGTTCGACGCGATCACGCTCGCCGGTGTCGCCGCGGAGGCCGGGCTCGGCCGCACCGCGATGTACAACCACTTCCCGGACAAGGAAAGCCTGCTCGTCGCCTTCGTGGAGGACGAGGCCGCGCGGTATGTCGAGCGGTTGCGCGCGGCGGTGGACGCCGAAGGCGACCCGGTCGCCCAGCTGGCCACGTTCGTCCGGCTGCAGCTGCGCGTGCTGGCCGAACACCATCTCCCGCCGGGCACCGCGCTGGAGTCCGCGCTCGCGCCCGCGGCGTATCAGCGGATCAGCGCGCACGCCGACCCGATCATCGAACAGCTGCGCTCGGTCCTGCTCGCCGGAGTCGATGCGGGCAGCTGGCCCGCGCAGGACCTCGACGTGGTGGTCCCGATGATCACCGCCGCGCTCGGCAGCCGCCAGGTCATCGATGTGCCCGCTGACCAGCTGGAAGACGCCATTGAAGCCGCCGTGCGGTTCGTCCGCCGGGCGGTCGGTTCGAGTGAAAACGGCTGATTTTAGGGTAGCCTAAGTGCGGGTTGTGGCCTACAGTTCTTTCTGACAGCTTGTCATAAAGAACGTCGGAGGCCTTTGATGACGGTGACCGCGGACCTCGAAGCCAGCCCGTTCTCCGGACAGCTGCGCGCGTCCACGAGGACAGTGCACGACAAGGCCAACCACTCCACGTACATGAACGCGCTGCTCGGCGGCGAGCTGACGCTGGCGGGCTACGCGGCGCTCGCCACCCAGTACTACTTCATCTACCAGGCCATCGAGCGCGCCGGCGACGCGATGGCAGGCGACCCGGTCGGCGGCGAGTTCGTGTTCGAGGAGCTGCGCCGGCTGCCCGCGCTGGAACGCGACCTCGCCCGGCTGGTCGGCCCCGGCTGGCGCACCGAGATCGCCCCGCTCGCCGCCACTGAGGCCTACACCGCGCGGATCGCCGAGGCGGCGCGCTGGTCCGGCGGCTTCGTGGCGCACCACTACACGCGCTACCTCGGCGACATCGCCGGCGGCCAGATCATCCGGCGGCTGCTGGAGAAGAAGTTCGACCTCGCCGAGGCGGGCACGCTTTTCTACCGCTTCGACGAGATCGGCAGCGCCCCCGCGTTCCGCGACCGCTACCGCGCGAAGCTCGACGAGGCGCCGTGGAGCGAGGACGACCGCGCCCGGGTGATCGACGAATCCGTGGTCGCGTTCGAGCACAACGTGGCGGTGTTCGACGAACTGGCCCGCGACCTCGATCGGTACCGCGATCCTTCCGCATGACCCGGGTCACAGCGAGTTGACCTCTACCTAGCTTGAAGTACGACGCTCGGTTTCAGAAGGCTCCCGCACGGGAAGCCGCCAAGCAAAACCGCGCGTCGACCAGAAGGAGGGCCCATGGCCCGGTACGAGCTGCCCGAACTCGATTACGACTACGGCGCTCTCGCGCCCTACATTTCGGGCGAGATCAACGAGCTGCACCACAGCAAGCACCACGCGACCTACGTCAAGGGCGCGAACGACACGCTGGACAAGCTCGCCGCCGCGCGCGAGGCGGGCGATTTCGGCTCGATCGTGGGCCTGGAGACGACGCTGGCGTTCAACCTGGCCGGGCACGCCAACCACGTGGTGTGGTGGAAGATCCTGTCGCCGGAGGGCGGGGACAAGCCGACCGGCGAGCTGGCGGCGGCGATCGACGAGGCGTTCGGGTCCTTCGACAAGTTCAAGGCCCAGTTCACCGCCGTGTCGACGACGATCCAGGGCAACGGGTGGGGCGCGCTGTCGTGGGACCCGATCGGCAAGACGCTGATCACCCAGCAGCTGCGCGACCACCACAACAACCTGATCCTGCCGACCACGCCGAT